>JAHDCM010000237.1 GCA_020629895.1 Bacteroidota bacterium | reverse complement strand
GTAGTTAGTATTGGTTACATTGTTATTTGTAAGTGTCAAATAATCAATGATTTTTGATGCATAATAGTATATAAACAAGTGCTGGCAAGCCTAATAAGTTCCCCAACTTATTGATTTATCGGATAATAACGCCTTTTAGCTTGGTTGTCAACTGTTTGATCCACTCTTCGTACTGCATTTGGTTTTTGAGTAGGGCTAAAGAGGTATCTATATCATTTGCTTTTTGAGCTTCTTTTATCTTTTCTTGATTTTCATCTTTCATTTTTAGTACCCAACGCAGTTTGTAACGATTAACTAGGTTTTCGACTTCAGGTTTGAAATTTTTAACAATTTCAGTTACAAATATTTCATGTCTAATTTTCCAATTTTCACTAAGTTCATAAGGAGATGAAAGTAGGTCAATGGCCGCTTTATTGATTTTGGGATCTTGGTATTCTAGGAAGAAATCTTTAGATAATGTTTTTCCTTCTTCGAGGTGTTCGCGATATAGCTGCACCATTTTATTATAAGTGGGATTGGTAGGAGGCAGATCAAGCGTTTGTTGGATAATATAAACGGCTACGTAATAATCAATATCGTAAAATTCTTCTCCAAATTCTAATAGTAGGCGTACTAAATCGCGTTCGCATAACGCTAATCCTGTGGTTTCTTGTTTGACTACTTTTTTATTGGCGATTCGTTCTATTTCTGCTAGGTCTTGTGTACTAGCAGGGAGATGTGCTTCTTGTGCTTCTTTAAGGCTTTGTTGGTTTTGTTTTTTTTGAATTTGGTTGTACTTGATCTTGTTGGTTTGGGTAATGATCAAGCGTTCGCTAATATCGAGGAGGTTGGCACATTCGCGGACGTATAAGGCCCGTTTGATAGGATCGGGTATTTTGGCGAGTGTTTTAATTAAATCTTGTATGACAGCCGATTTTTTGATGGGGTCATCTCCTGCTTCTTTGAGTAGTAGATCGGCTTTGAAAAAGATGAAATCTTTTTGGATTTCTTTAACATAGTTGAGGAATTCTGTTTTCCCTTTAGCTTGCACAAAGGAGTCGGGGTCTTCTCCTTCGGGAAGGATGACGACTTTTACATTCATTCCTTCTGTAAGGATGATGTCAACTCCTCGAAGAGCAGCTTTGATACCCGCAGCATCACCATCATAAAGTATGGTAATATTGGGAGTGTATCGTTTGATGAGGCGAACTTGGTCGGGAGTAAGTGAGGTGCCAGAAGAAGCGACAACATTTTCGATGCCTGCTTGGTGTAGTGAAATGACATCTGTATAACCTTCTACTAAGATGCAATCGTCTTGTTTACGTACTGCTTGGCGGGCGAGGAACATGCCATATAGTACCTTGCTTTTGTTGTATATTTCTGTTTCGGGGGAGTTGACATATTTGGGGGACTTTTTATCTTTTTTGAGTGTTCGTCCTGCAAAGGCGACTACTTTTCCTGAAAGCCCATGAATTGGGAACATGACTCGACCTCTAAAAAAGGGATAATAACGTCCATTTTTTTCACCTACTAGTCCTAGTTTTTTGAGTAGTTCGAGTCGGTAGCCTTTTTCTTTGGCGGCATTGGTAAAGGTATCCCAGTCTTCGATACTATAACCGAGTTGGAATTTTTCGATGGTGGTGTCGGTAAATCCGCGTGATCGGAAGTAGCTGAGTGCTACGCTTTTTCCTTCATCGGTATGTTGTAAATTATGTTGAAAATGTTCTTGTGCGAAATGGTTGATAATAAAAAGGCTGTCTCGTGCTTGCCGTTCTTCTCGTCCTTTGTCATCATCTATTTCTTCAATATGGATGTTGTATTTTTTGGCGAGATAGCGAAGGGCATCTGGATAGGTCATGTTTTCATGTTCCATGACAAAGTTGATGGAACTACCTGCTTCGCCACAACCAAAGCATTTATAAATATTTTTGGTGGGAGATACGGTAAAAGAGGGCGTTTTTTCGTTATGAAATGGGCAGCAAGCAATAAAGTTGACACCTCGTTTTTTGAGTGTTACGAAGTCGCCAACCACTTCTTCGATGCGGGCAGCTTCTGTGATGCTTGCTATGGTATTTTGGGGAATCATAAGTTGTTAAGCAGTTGCTTTTTCAGGTTTTTCGGGTGATGGATAGCTAATTCTAACATGGTAGATACTTCTAAGTTGTCGTTTAAATACTTTTTTGATGGCTGTAATATCTTTGAAACTGATGTCACAATTAACAAATTGATGTAGTTTTATTTTTCCTTCAATGATTCCCTCTACTAGGTTGCTAATATCGTCCTCTGTTGGGTTTTTGAGGGTACGAGAGGCTGCTTCTACCGAGTCGGCCATCATAACAATGGCTGTTTCTTTGGAATAGGGTAGGGGACCAGGGTATCGAAAGGGTTGGTCGTCGATGACCTCGTCGGGGTGGAGTTGTAGATATTGGCGGTAAAAATACTCGGTTCGTGTATTTCCGTGATGAGTACGGATAAAATCAATGATAATATTGGGAAGGTTTTCTTTTTTTGCTAGTTCGATACCATAGGTGACATGTTCGATAATAATGCGCGCGCTTTCTTCGTAGGGGAGATCATCATGGGGGTTGAGTGCTGTTTTTTGATTTTCAATAAAATAAGCGGGGTTTCTCATTTTTCCAATATCGTGGTATAATGCTCCTACTTTGGCGAGCATAGCATTGCCACCAATTTCGGAAGCGGCGGCTTCGGCAAGATTGGATACTTGTAGAGAATGCCAGAAGGTGCCGGGTGCTTTTTGAGAGAGTTGTTTGAGGATTGGATTATTGAGATCGCCAAGTTCCATGAGTGTAATATTGGAAAGAAATCCGAAGACTTTTTCAAATATTGGAATGAGTTGGAAGGCGAGTAAAGTGAGGAGCGCATTAACTACTAACCACCCAAAGGTTTGCCATTTGATACTTTCTACTGAACTGGCGTAGATGAGCGATAGGGCTAGATAACCAATACAATAGGTAATAAAAATATAGGCGGTAGATCGAAAGAAATCTGACCAGTAATATGTTTTTTCGTTGGTAATAATGGCTACTAGACCAGCGATAAAATGAAGGAGCAGAAACTCGAAGCCTAGTGGGATGATGAAATAACTAAGGGTCATAATGACGATATGCACATAGTGTGCGACCATGGTTCCAAAGAAGCTACGAACAATAATAGGAACGATACAAAAGGGGATAACATAGAGACTTAGAAAGGGCATACTTACCTGTTGTATTTCGGTAATTACCGATACGAGATACAAAAAAGATAAGATGGCTATTAGTAAGAAGCCAATTTCGCGTAGTCGGGTGATATGTTGGGGTGCGAAGATGCGGATAAATAGCATAAATATGCCAAAGAGAGTAAGTGTGATGAGAAAGTAGCCTATATCTAAGCGATATTTATTGAAAAAGTGGGTATTTCCCGTATCTGATTGTGCAGTACTGAGTAGTTCTTCTAGTGTTTTGAGTTTTTGGTATATTTTTGTTTCTGATTCATTGGTGACTACCTGGCCCTGCATGACAATCATTTCACCTTGTTCAACTTTTCCGTCGGTGGGTACAATTTCGTCGAGGAGAGCTTGTTGAATTTCTTGTGTTTTTTCTTGATCGAATAGTACATTTGCAGAAAGTCCTTCACACATAACAGGGAGAATGGCTAATGCGTTGGTATCTTGTAGCGATTTGATATATTTTTCGATGTAGCGACAGGCAAAGCTAGGGCTGGTAAAAAAACTGTAATAAGAACGTCGTACGATTTCATTGGGGCGAATGAGGTAGTTGAGTTCTTTAATATTGGGGCTTACTCCATCTTGTTGTTTGTGAATATCTGCGAGGTTGATAATACCTCGATTGTAGATGGTGTCGAGTAGACTGCGAGCAATTTGGGTGAATCGGATTGAATCGACAGAGGAGACATTGTAATTGGTATCTAATTGTAGTTCTTGGTAGGTTTCGGCGACTTCTATAATGATACCATCTACCATTTTTTCGGATATATTGTTGGTATAAAAGGGTCTAAATGACTCTTTTAGGCGCATTTGTTCGGCTTGTACACTATCTTCTAGTTTTTTGATGGTGAAGGTGCGGGGCGCAAGCAGGTTTTCGTAGTTCCAGGGTTTTCCTAATTCATATTCGTATTTGAAGTTGGTACGTGGATACAAGAGTGTAATCATAGCGATTACAATAAGCACAAAGACATAGGTGACAATTAGTCTGTGTTTATTGATTAAAAAAGTAATGAGTTGTTTCACTATGTGTACGAATTAGGATTTGTTAGTATAAAAATACTAGTTCTTTCTTTAATTTCGTTTGTGTAAAGGAAATTAAAGAAAGGTAGTGAGTTTTACGTTAAGTAAATATCAAAGTCAATAGATAAGTAAGATAGAATAAAAATACTATAATCTCATTAATAATTAACACAACCAAATATGAAAAAGCTGTTGATCATTCCTTTTTGTTTGCTGTGTAGCTGTTTACTCGCACAACCTAAAGAAATAAAACCTGCGGATTTTAATACATTGCAGAAATATGAAGACAGTTTACAGCAGTTATTTGTCAAAATTCGTACCTCTGGTAAAGAGGAAGATCGTTTTGATGCGAATTATGAATTTATTCCTTTGTTGGTAGAGGCATTAAAAACGCCTAATTCTTATTATTATCCTTTTGATTCGTTAGAGAATGTTTCGATTATTGAAACACCTGATCGGAAGTTTCGCGTGTTTACTTGGATGGTGATAGACCAAGATGAACGTTTGATAGAACGATGGACCTATAAGTATTTTGGAGCGATACAGTTTAACCAGTCGGGTGAATTACGTTTGATTCCTTTATTGGATAAATCGGCAGAGATTGGCGCACCTGAAACGAAAACATTAGACGCTAAAAATTGGTATGGAGCTTTGTATTATGATTTGACCCCTTATGAACATAAGGGAAAAACGTATTACTTGCTATTTGGATGGGATGGCTTTAATCATCGTACAGATAAGAAGCTAGTAGATATTATGCATTTTAATGGAAAGGGAGAACCTATTTTTGGACATCCTGTTTTTTGGGACAAAGACGATCGCGAAAAGATGAAATTAGTGAACCGTTTCTTTTTGGAATTCAAGCAAGGTTCGGTTGTGAATTTGAATTATGATGATCTGAAGAAGTCTATCATTTTTGATTTTTTAGTTCCCGAGTCGGAAGATGCTGCTAAGTCGAGAGACAAGTCACAATATATTCCAGATGGAAGTTATCGTGCTTTGGAGTTGAAAGATGGGGAATGGAAGTATGTCGATAAGGTATTTACAGAATCTCCTTTGTTAGAGTCGTTTGTACAAGAGAAGGAGGCGAACCAACCATCTGCTAAGGCGATAAAGAAAGCCAAGAAACGAAGTAAAAAGAAGCGAAAGAAACGGAAGCGGCGATAGGTGATTGAACGATTTATGATAGAACGATTAGCGTTTAATCGTTCCATCGTGAATCGTTCAAACGTTTACCGCGTTATACCTTTGTAAAAGCAATGCATTATAGAAAAAATCATGTATAATGTGAGATGAAAGGGCAAACAGCCTAGCCGCTGTTATTTGTCGGGTAAACCACCAGCGATGACGCTGGCGGCAACTCCGTCGCACGTAAATCGTGAATCGTTCAATCGTGAGACACAAAATCTTGTGTCTTTACGCGTGAGGGATAGTAGTGGTAGCTTGGCGAAACAGGTGCTTTATGAAGCAAGGACTAGTGGGGCTGACAGCGGAAGACACCACTAGGACTATGCTGAATAAGTGCCTGTGAGCCAACTACAAGCGGATAGCCCGACCTCATTTTTGTCAATCAACTGGTCAGGTTTGTTTGTAAAAGTGCAAGCACAAGGCATTGCCCCTACAAAACCTGACCAGTTTCGATTGACAAAAATGGGGACACGCCCAAAAAACAAAAAGCAGTCACCATCTTTTGATCAATGGGACTGCTATCTTTAACTTTAAACAGTTTATTAATGGGAAGGGATGAAGAACTGTTATACTTCTTTGGCACCTTCGGCAAGTACGACTACTTTATTATTGAGAACTTCTACAAATCCGCTATTAATTTGGATAAGTTTATTTCCCTCATTGGTAGCGATACGCACCTGTCCGCCTTGTAAAGCGGAAATAAGTGGTGCGTGGTTTTCGAGAATTTCGAAGGAACCTAAGATACCAGGAAGTTGAATGCCTGTTGCTTGACCTTCGAAAACAGTCTCTTCGGGAGTTAATAATTCGACGTTCATAAAAAGAGTTTTAGTATTAAAAATCAATGG
>JAHDCM010000236.1 GCA_020629895.1 Bacteroidota bacterium | reverse complement strand
ACGCGGTAGACGTTTGAACGATTCACGATTTACGTGCGACGAGACGTTTTGACGCGAGGCACAAAGTTTTGCGCCTCTACATAAATCATTCAATCATCCGACGTTAATCGTTTGATCGTAAATTGCCTTCCATCATTTCCAATACCTCTTTTGCGATGCGGTCTGCTGCGTCGGTAATGGCCAATTTTTTGATATTGGCACTTAATTCGCTTCTTTTTTCCTTGTCAAATAAAACCGTGTGAATAGCATCAAACAGTTGTGTTGCTGCCTCTTTGTCGCGTACCATTAAAGCGGCATTTTTTTCGACTAATGCTTTGGCGTTAGCTGTTTGATGGTCTTCGGTAACATTGGGTGAGGGCATCAATATTACTGGTTTGCCCACAATGCACAATTCCGAAATAGTACCTCCTGCACGAGTAACGATCGCATCGGCAGCGACATAAGCTAAGTCCATGCGGTCAACGAAAGCGGTGACTTGTACGAGGTCTTCATAGCCTTTTACTGCTTCTCTTGCCCAGTCGATATAAAATTTTCCGACTTGCCAAACGACTTGCACCTGCTGTTCTTTTAGTTGATCCAAACAATGGGCAATTCCTTCATTAACGCCTCTTGCTCCTAGACTTCCGCCAGTGATAAACAGCACTTTTTTATTGGCATCTAGTCCAAAATGTTGAAGTGCTTCCTCGCGAGTAGCTTTGAGTTCGACAATATCTTGGCGCACCGGATTTCCAGTGATGATGATTTTATCTTTCTCAAAAAAGCGGTCTAGGTTGTCATAGACGACGCAAATTTTCTGGACATTCTTTGCTAGTAATCGGTTCGTAATTCCTGGAAAGGAATTTTGTTCCTGAATTAAGCAGGGAATGCCGCGCATACTTGCTACTTTGAGCAAGGGGCCACTTGCGTAACCGCCTACTCCTACTGCTGCATCAGGCTTAAAGCGGCTAATGATTTTCCAAGACTTCGCTAAACTTGAGAGTAGTTTGAAAGGGAACGATAGGTTTTGAAGTGTCAAGCGTCTTTGAAATCCACTAATCCAAAGTCCTTTAATGGGATAACCCGCCGCAGGTACTTTTTGCATTTCAATTCTGCCTTCTGCACCTACAAACAATATGTCAATAGAACGATCTGCTTTTTTCAAAGCATTGGCAATGGCGATGGCGGGGAATACATGCCCGCCAGTGCCACCACCGCTGATAATAATTTTCTTGTTTCTACCCAATCTACTGTTGTCTGTTTCGCCAAAATTAAGTTGACGATTGTGAAAAACGGGAAAGGACTTGTTGTCTGTTTCTATTGCTTGGTGTTTCTAGGCCAAGCAGGAGTCCTTTCAAAAAAAAATGTCTGTCTACCTTTGTTACGATTGACGATTAACGTTTGGCATTTTATCGTTAATCGTCTGACGTTTCATCGTTTTTTGCGCAAGGGATAGTAGCGGTAGCTTGTCGAAATAGCCACTTTGTGAGGTAAGGACTAGCAGGGCTGACGAAGGAAGACACTGCTAGAACTATACGGAACAAGTGGGTATGAGGCAACTACAAGCGGATAGCCCGACCCTATTTTTGTTGAAAAAATGTTCTTGCCAGCGTTTCGCTGGTGGCATTTTTTTCAACAAAAATGGGGATGCGCCCAGAAAGTTAATTTTATTTTATTTTTTCATCTTTACTTATACAAAGAACGTTGTTGTGTTTGCTGTTTAGTCTGCCGAAAGCTGAGAACAGTGCTTAAAGTATAAGACTGTTCTCAAACCCTTTTGCTTTCAGCATTACTAAACTCTAAACAATTGTGTGTCTGTACTACCAAGTACTATTGTCTGTTTCAACATGTTTGATTCAAGGGTTTTATGCTATTTGCATATTTTGTTTGGTTTCGATGTCCTCGCTTACACTGAGGATGATGCCGATGGCGACACTGGTAAATAAAACGGAAGTTCCTCCCATACTAACCAGTGGTAATGTTAGTCCTGTAACGGGTAATAAATTGACGGTTACTGCCATATTCATCAGTGCTTGTATGACTAGGCTAATGGCTAATCCTACGGCTAATAATGCACCGAAAGCACCAGGGCTTTTGGTGAAGATGAGGATTGCCCGATATAGTAAGACCATGTAAAGAACGATGACGATAAGTCCGCCGAGTAAGCCGTATTCTTCCATAATAATGGCGTAGATATAATCGGAGTAGGGGAGTGGAATGAAGCTACGTTGTTCGCTTTTTCCGGGGGCTACTCTGACTAGTCCACCTTTTACGATGGCGATTTTGGCTTGTATCACTTGTTGACTTTCTTCGCAATCTTTGAAGAAACAAGCGACCCTTGATTTCCATGTTCCGATTCGATCTCCACCTCCTGTGCGAAGGGAGGCAAAGGCGATGTAAATGAGAAAGACGGTTATTCCTAGCCACATTGTCAGTCCGATATGCCGAAGTCGGATGCGTCCGATGAACATGAGGATGAGACAGGTTACAAACAAAAGAGCTGTTGTAGACAAATCCTCTGGAACGATTAGTGCGCAAACGACTAACATGGGGACTACTACGGGTACAAATGCTTTGTCAAATTCCTTGATGACATGTTGCTTTTTGGAAAGTACACGCGCGGTGTACATAATGAGTGCAAGTTTTGCCAAATCGGAAGTTTGGAACGAAAAGCCTAGTACTTTCAACCATCTTCTTGCTTCGTTGATGTCTACTCCCATGATTAGGGTGAGTAGCAGCAAGGGGATGGCGATGATGAGTAGTAGCTGTGATATGCGGGAAAAGTAGCTGTGTTTGATTCGATGTAATAGATACATGAGTACAAAGCCAAATCCCAAGAACGAAAGCTGGCGAATTACGTAGTATTCGGTATTGCCATCTTGCTTTCGCATGGCCATCATTGATGTAGAACTATATACGGCAAGCATCGAAATGATGGATAGGAATAATACGACTATCCAAATGGTTCGATCTCCTTTTAAGTATTTGAGTAGTGCTTGCATGTTTGTGTATCAGGAGTCGGGTTTCAGGGGTCAGGTGTCAGATTTCAGGTGTCAGATTTTTATAGTTATTTGTGTCTATCTAAATTTGATAACTGTACTTGTTCCATTATCCATAGGCGGCTCCTGGTGATTTTTATTAAGTAATTTCTTTAGGTAGTAATGCTTCTACGGCCTTTTTGAATTGATTGCCTCGATCAATATAGTTATTGAATAGGTCGAAACTGGCACAAGCGGGCGATAGTAGTACGGCATCGCCTGGTGTTGCCCATTGCTTGGCAATTTCTACGGATTCTTTGGCACTTCGGGCATTTTTCATGGGTTTTTGGAGGTGTTGAAATGTTTGGTGTAGTTTGGTATTGTCTACACCGAGGCATATAATGGCTTTTACTTTTTGTTGTACTAGTTCCATGATTGCCTCGTATTCATTTCCTTTGTCTACTCCTCCTACAATCCATATACATGGTTTGGTCATGGCATCGAGTGCATACCAAACGGCATCTACATTGGTGGCTTTTGAATCATTTATAAAATCTACCTCGTTGATCGTAGCGACCGGTTCGAGCCGGTGTTCAAGGCTGCTGAAGGAGGAAAGGGCTGTTTCGACCGCCTCTTGAGAAACCTCCATCAATTTTGCAGCCATGACCGCTGCCATTGCATTATAGCAATTATGTCTTCCTTGCAGCGGAAAAAGATTTACATCGATTTGCCATTCGTTGTGTATTTCAATTCGCTGATCGCTGAGGTAGATACTGCTGTTATTGTTTTTTTTGAGTGAAAAAGCGTGTGTTTGGGCTTGCACTTGATGTGTGTCCAAGTGTTGCTTAATCACGGAATCATCTCCGCAGTATATGAGATGATTGTTTGGTGCTTGGTTTTTAGTGATCTGAAATTTGGATTGTACGTATTGCTGAAAGTCGTAGTTGTAGCGATCGAGGTGATCGGGGGTGATGTTGGTGATAATGGCAATATGTGGGTGGAAGTCCACAGTATTATCGAGTTGGAAACTACTAATTTCGAGTACGTAAACATCGGCGGTATCTTCGACTACTTTTTCGGCAAAGCTGAAGCCGATATTTCCTACCAATGCGGCGTTGATTCCAGATTTTTTGAGTAGGTGGTAAATCAGGCTAGTAGTGGTTGTTTTGCCGTTGCTACCTGTAATAGCGATAATAGGTGCTTGGGTGTAGCGTGCGGCAAATTCTACTTCTGATATAACGGGAATACCTTTGGCTTTGAGGGCTTTGACAATGGGTACTTTGTCGGGTATTCCAGGACTTTTTACCACTAACTCGGCTTCGAGTATTTCGCTTTGTGTGTGCGTTTTTTGTTCGAAGCGAATTTGGTGTTTGTTTAGTATGTCAATGAACTTTGGGGCGATGCTGCCGTAGTCGGAAACAAATACGTCCATGCCCTTGTGCTGCCCTAGTATGGCGGCTCCTATTCCGCTGATTCCTGCTCCTAGTATGACGAGTTTTTTTGTCATTTTTTTGTGTTCATAGGAATGAATTCCTATGGTAATGATTCTGCCCTTTCAGGGCATAGGGGGTGGCTTCCTGTTTTCATAGGAATAATTTCCTATGTTATTGCCGTTGCCCTTTCAGGGCATAAGTGGTAATAAAGGAGGTAAAGGGAGGAAAGTAATCATTACCCTTAATAACTCATACTTCCATATTGTTGTCTCCCCCTCCTTATTGGTGTTTGCACACCAGTTGTCTGTTTCTATTATCTAAGTTTTAGTGTCACGAATGTTAATACAGCTAGAAGAAGACCTACGATCCAGAAGCGAACAACGATTTTAGATTCGTGAATTCCCTTTTTTTGGAAGTGGTGATGGAGTGGGGACATCAGGAAGATTCTGCGTCCTTCGCCATATTTTTTTCTAGTGTATTTGAAGTAGCTTACTTGCATCATTACTGATAGGTTTTCGACGACGAAGATGCCGCATAAAACGGGGATCAGTAATTCTTTTCGGACGGCTATTGCGAGTGTTGCAATGATGCCACCGAGTGTTAGGCTTCCTGTATCGCCCATAAATACTTGGGCGGGATAGGCATTGTACCATAAAAAACCAGTACAGGCACCAATGAAGGCTGCTGCAAATACGAGCATTTCTCCTGCATTGGGAAGGTACATGATATTGAGGTAATCGGATACGATAAGGTTTCCAGACAAGTAGGCGAAGATGCCTAAGCAGGTCATAATAATAGCGGAAACGCCAGTCGCTAATCCATCCATTCCGTCGGTGAGGTTGGCTGCGTTTGAGACAGCGGTAATAATAAAAATGACGACGGGAATGTAGATTAGGAATGCCCATTTTTGGTAGCCTTCTCCTAGAAAGATCAAGACGCTTCGATAGTCGAATTGATAGCTTTTAAGGAAAGGGACATTTGTTACAGGTGCGTTGTAATCTACTACCATTTTGAAATCACCCTCTTCTCCTTGCAGTTTTTGGACATTGCAGTAGGAAGCATTGGGGTAATAGTTGTCACAGTACGTTTGTTGGTCGGGATGTTTGGAAATATCTTTGCGTACATACACGTCTGAATTCCAGTACATAATGCATCCGACGATTAGTCCTAGTCCTACTTGTCCGACAATTTTGGTACGTCCACGTAGTCCTTTTTTATCTTTTTTAAAGACTTTTATATAGTCATCCATAAATCCGATGGCTCCCATCCAGAGGGTAACGATAAGCAGAAGGATGATATAGATATTACTTAGTTTGGCAAATAACAAGGTAGGAATTAAAATCGCTGTCAGGATGATGATTCCTCCCATTGTGGGGGTTCCTTGTTTTTGTTTTTCACCTGCTAATCCGAGGTCTCTAACTGTTTCTTTTACTTGTAGGCTTCGAAGAAATTCGATGAATTTGCCTCCAAATACTAGTGATACTAGTAACGAAACAATGATTGCTAGTGCTGCTCGAAATGTTTGGAACTGGAATAGTCCAGCACCTGGTAGTTCTTTGAGGTAATCGAATAAATAGTATAGCAAGACGATTGTTTTTCAATGAGGGTTTAGAGGCTGTCTTGATTTTACAATCAGGCTTAGAAAAAGCATCTTTTCGTCCCTAATTATACCTTTTTTTTGGTACGTAGCCCTGCTATGTTCCTCAAAAAAGCCTACATTAGAACCAAAAATCTGACTTTTTCAGCTCCAATTCTAAAATCAAGACAGCCTCTTAGGGGTCAGGATTCAGGTTTACGTTTTACTCTAAAATGCGTGTATTGCATTACCGATCCTTTTTGATCCAAGACCTTGACATACTCACTGTTGTTATTAAATGGTTCTCCTATCTGTTTCG
>JAHDCM010000235.1:3795-6302 GCA_020629895.1 Bacteroidota bacterium | reverse complement strand
CGAAATTCGGTAGGTCGTTTTATCGTCAATCGTTAATCGTCTAAAATGTCTTCAAATGCTTTACGAATAACTATGACCCTCAACTGGCATCGTTACTGGTGGGTAAATCTGTATTTGTGGTTATGGTCTCCAGTAGTGATATTGATGTTATTGGTAGGGTTGGGATGTTGGGGGTATGTGATTGTTTATTTATTGGGAGGGCTACCTGTACAGTTGTTTTTTCCTTTTCCAATGTTATTTTTGGGGAGTATATTATTGGTGGTGATGCCAGTATTAACTTACTTTCGGATTCGACAAAATTTTGAACGGACTGACCATGCTAAATCGGATATGATTTATACCTTTGATGAGGAAGGAATGCGGGTGGAGGGGAGTGATTTTGAGGCAGTATCACCGTGGCGCGTTACTTATAAGGTGGTCGAAAATCGTTGGTGGTTTTTGATTTACCAGAACCGAGCAATGGCAAATGTATTGGTGAAAGCGGATATGAAAAAGGAGGAAGTGGAGCAGTTGAGAGAGTTGGTAAATAGGGTAGAGGGCTGGCACTAAAAAGCGATGACCATCCTAAATGATCATCGCTCCTTGTATAAAAATTACGGCATTACTTTATCGACAATACTTATTCAATTTCTCTTGTGCCGTAGTGGTATCTCTTTTCGTTTTACGCCCTAGTCGAATGGCTTCTTGAAAGGCTTCGCAAGCTGCTTTACGCTTCCCCATTGCTACTAAGATTTCGCCATAAGTTTCGTTATTATAGTACTGTGAATCTAGTGCAATAGAGGTCTCTACCCAATCACGAGCGTACTTTAGGTTCGCTTTACTAGGATCACTTGTCATGATGTCCCAAGCAGAGCGATTATACACATCAGGAGCTTTTCCATTGTACTTTTTCATGTAGTTGATAACGACCTTTGCAAATCCTTTGCGATCTCCAATACCTTTGTAGTAGTTGCACTGTAAGCTATACGCTAAGTTGGCTCCTTGTGGCATATCAAAGCTATTAACTACTTCTAAGGCTCGCTTGAATAGGTCTTCATCTCGATTGGCTGTTGCTTCTGCCATCTTCGATAAGACAGATGATTTTACTTTCCCATGAATATGCTCTTCGCCATATTCAGCAATAAACCTTCCTTGACGGTTAATGAACATGTCCATTGCCTTTGATTCAATGTCGTCTGATAAATCATAGATCAGATCCATGTTTTTCTTGTTGTCCATACGTCCTAAAAGCTTTTGTTTAAAGGCATATTGACGGAACAACTTATCATAAGGCTGTTTGGTGTTGTAGCGTTTGATAATTTCTTCATAGGTGCTAGAGTAATTGGTTCGGTTGTCAGCAAAGTCTTGATCTGGACGACTGTTATTGCGACTTCCTGCACGAGCTAATACGCGTTTGGCATACTGAATCATCTCTACTTTTCCTTGCATCCCATCTGCTCGATAGAGCAACTCGCCTCTACTGTCAAAATAAAGGAGTACTGGAACACCACTAATTCCGTATTTGGCTCCTAGTTTTTGGCCTTCAGGCGTTTCGAAATTCAATTTGTAGTTGATGAAATTGTTGTTGTAAATGTCATACACTTCTTGCTGTGTGAAGGTGTTGCGTTCCATCATTTTACAAGGGCCACACCAAACGGTGTAAACATCAACGAAAATAGGTTTACCTTCCCTTTGTGCCTTTTTTAGTACCGATGCCCACGAATCGCCCTGATCAAATTGGATGCGTGATTGTACTTCTGTTTCGTTGGCCTGTACCGTATGAAACACGAGCAGGCAAGCCATCAACAGGAATGTCTTGAATTTTAAAAATACCATGAGAAAATTTTTTAGGGGGAGACTTTGAGATAACACAAGCGTAAAAGGTAGGAGTTGGTGCTTTACCTATTTTACATGCGCGAACTCAGTTGCTCAGTTTGCGTGATTCGGCGGGATATAGGAGCTAGTGAATTGGTAGCCCAATGTACTAGATGATGCAATAAAAATGCTTAAAAAAGAGGAAGAATAGAAATGCTTTCGTTTCTATTCCTTCTACGGGTAGGGTAGGTAAAGGGTTGCGTTATGTTAATGTTATTTATTTATAATAATATTTTTGTCTTTATAACGTGTTTTCTATTAGTGTATTGTGTGAGTATGTGGTTTTTTTAACATAAAAAAACCGCCTTCTTGATAAAGTAATCAAAGAATGGCGGTTGTTTATAAGATAGATGAGCTTGGTTTGCTATGAAACCTCGAAACTAAGTTTGAGGTTTACTCGAAAACTCTTCACTTCCCCGTCTTCTACTACCACACTTTGACTTTGTACGTAAGCAGACTTAATATTTTTTACAGTCCTACTTGCTTTTGATACACCATTTTTTACGGCATCTTCCCAACTAGTAGGAGAGTCAGATAATACTTCAATTACTTTTAAAATTGCCATAGGGTTTCTTATTTAAAAAGTTTAAAAAAGGGTTTATATCTTCTGATGGTATGACATGGAACTTTCTACCTTCACCTTCATGTTTGCA
>JAHDCM010000235.1:0-3695 GCA_020629895.1 Bacteroidota bacterium | reverse complement strand
TTATATCTTCTGATGGTATGACATGGAACTTTCTACCTTCACCTTCATGTTTGCAGACCGAACCGTTTTGCCAAACTATTCTTTTCTACACCAATATTATGCCACTTTAATGCGTAAAAAAATTATTCGATCTTTTTTTTATCTAATGCTTGTAATGGCTTTGTTTTTTGCGTGGAGATGCTATCAAACAGCAGAAATAGAGGCAATAAGTTGGCTTTTGATGCCTGTTGTTTTTTTGGTGGAATGTATTAGTGGGATTTCTTTTGAGTGGAGTGCTGGACTAGGTTATTTAAATGAATCTGCTCGGATTATGATTAATAAAAGTTGTGCTGGAGGACAGTTCTTTTTATTGAGTACAGGCATTTTGTGGTTTTGTTTTTTACCTTCCTTAAAATCAATAAAGGAGCAATTGGTTTTGGTTCTACTAACTCCTTTTATTACGTTTTTGACAACCATCTTTGCGAATACGGCTCGTATCTCAACGGCTCTTCTAGGAAAAAAGTTGGGTTTAGTACACGAACTTTTGCCCTCCCAAAGTGTACACTTAGCCATAGGGGTGATGGTTTACCTAGTCTGCTTATTACTCTTATATCTTGCTTTCCAACGGTTTCTTTTCGTTTTTGCTACCAATCATATACCTGTTAATCTTCCCAATCAATCATGAGAAACAATATATTGCATCCATTAGGGGTGTTATTTAGTACCACTATCCCTTTATTATTACTGGCTTCTTTGTTTTATGGTAATTACCAAATTATCAAATCTGAGTTAGGGGAAAACGAACTCCTTTTTTGGAATGACCTCTGGGTTTTTTTAGGGTTTTTGAGTATTGGCAGCTTGCTTTATGGAAGTATTTGTTGGTGGCAGAAAAAACAAAGTCATTTATTATACGGTCTTTTAGCCATTGTTTTAGGAATTGCTTATTTAGCTTGGTTTTGTTTCTATTTCGAAGAGGGCATGCCTGCTTCTATTCCCACTTGGATGGTAGATCCTTCAGAATTGTTTTTTTATTCCTTTTCTTTGGTGATGCCGATGATATGTTATGGGGCTTTTATCAGTGTTGTTCATTTTACGCCTAATGAGGAAGAACGGAGTGTAGTAATCAATTTTTTGGGAAGTTTAAGCATGCCCGCTTTCGCTTATTTATTGGTTAGTACAGGCATTTTGTGGAAAATAGGGGAAGTTGAAGATACTATACCTATTGTACTAACAATCATAGGTGTTGTGCTATTTGTTTTCTTTTTACTACGCACACTTTATATTTTAATGAGTAAAAAAGGGGGCGCATGGGAACAATGGCGTTTAGTAGGACTCGTTTTTATAGGTATCATTATGCCTATTTTGGGTTTGGCTCTCAATGGAGGATTACTTTTAGATGAAGCCCCCTTTTATTGCTTGTTTGGTGATTTTACGCAGTCTTACTTTTATATACTAGCTATTATCAATGGAATCTTAGTGTGCATTCCTGCCTTTAAACATCCAGCAGGACGCTTATGCTTATTTCTTGCTCGTAGTATTACCTTCTCCTTTATTTTTTACTTTTTTCTACTATTTCTACCCTTTCTACCCCTATCTATCGTTGCTATTATAGCTGTTGGAGTAGGTTTTTTAATGCTTGCTCCACTTGTATTGTTTTTTGTGCAAATAATACAACTAGCAGATGATTATCAGTATCTAAAAAAGCATTTCCGAAAGCCCTTACTATTTTTGGGAATGATTGCAGGGATGCTCATCTTGCCAATGATACTAGTTGCCTCCTTTAGCTGGGAACGTAAAAATTTATTGCAGGCAATGGATTATCTCTACTATCCTACTTATGGAACAGCAGCACCCAATATCAACCTCCCGATGTTACAAAATACGCTTCAAAAAGTACAGAGTGAAAAAGAAAGAGACGATATTTTATTTAGAGACAATAAAGAAAACTATCAACCCTATATTACGCCCTTGTTTCGTTATATCGTATTAGATA
Source organism: Bacteroidota bacterium (assembly GCA_020629895.1). Classification (GTDB taxonomy): domain Bacteria; phylum Bacteroidota; class Bacteroidia; order Chitinophagales; family UBA2359; genus JAHDHP01. The sequence continues at coordinate 1,723 of JAHDCM010000235.1, read as the reverse complement.
ATGGTACCTTGAGCAATCAGCGAATAAAGGATATTCAACAGGTATTTACTGGTACAGTAAGCAGTTATGCAAATAGACCCTGGATGATTCAGCCCACGACTGGTGATGTGCATATTGATAGTGTCTATATTGATTCAAAATACGATGCTCAACAACAAGTTTGGAGATCAGAAGTGTATTTGGAATTACAAAACACAGCCACCAGAAATCGGGAATATCAGACGCATTTTACCCTCCCCGATGGAGCATGGATTAGTGACTATTATTTATGGATAGAAAATCGTAAAGAATATGGTTTGTTGACCGATAAACGCGCCGCCCAATGGGTGTACAAACAAATTACTAGTCAGCGTCGTGATCCAGGTTTGCTATTTTATGAAAAAGATGGTTCTATCAGTTTTCAAGTATTTCCCTGCCCCGCGAATGCGCCCCGTCGCACGGGTATTGAAATTATCCACAAAGAACCATTTACCTTTCAGATAGATCATAAAAAACTATTGCTAGGAGATACGCTACAAACGCCAATCAATCAAGTTGTTGAAATAGCCGATAGAGGGGCTTATATTCCAACCGCAGTAAAAGAACAATTGCCCCAAACTACGCGTCGTCCTTTTTACTATGTACTAGTAGATATGACCACACAACAAACAAAGAGCATGGATGCATTTATAGCGTCGATTGAACAATGGATGAAACAATACAATATCCGCTATGGGATAGATATGCAATTAGTTGCGGTAGATCATCAGTATAATTTGATAGGCGCAAAAGCGATTTGGCAGCAAGTACTGCGAAAACATAAAAATAAAACCCAAAATAGAGGTGGCTTTTTTCCTGAACGAGCTATGCGAGAACTATTCTACAAAGAAATTAAACAGCCGCGAGATGGGGTTTTTCCTGTTATGCTACTTGTCACCGAAAACCTATCAAAAGCAGCATTTCCCAATAATGGGATGGCTGACTTACAACAAGCGTTTCCCGAATGCCCATATTATTATCACTTGAGTGATAGCAATCAACTCGACGCTTATTCCTTATTAATCGAACCCAAATATGAGCTGAAAGATGTTGCTTTTCCGCCAATTCCTCAACCTGTACATAAATACCAACAAGGAGGGCATACCCAGTATCTACCCGCCGATAATGCTCCTAGTATTGTGGTTACTATTCCACAGGAAATTAACAAAGAAATAGGTGAACAAGCAGAAAAAAGTTGGCAAGCTGCCCTAGAAATGGATTTATATCATCAGCAACTTCAATTGAATGGACAAAATTATGATCAACGTTGGCTGCATCTACTACAAAATAGCTTCAAATATCACCTCATGACACCGATTACCTCTTTTATGGTTGTTGAAACAGAAGCACAAAAGCAAAAACTATTGCAAGTACAACACAAAATATTATCCGCAGGAAATACCAAATTTAATGTGGGCAATGAAGAAGATGATTGGGATAATATGAGTGAGCCAGTATGGTGGTTAGTGGGTTTGTTGTTTTTTATAATAGTAATAGGGAAAAAGTGGCAGGGTAATAAAAGAGATTTTAGTATGTAGGGCGTGTCCCCATTTTGTTAAAAAAAATGCTACCGCCAGCGTCTCGCTGGTGGCATTTTTTTTTAACAAAATGGGGTCGGGCTATCCGCTTGTAGTTGTCTCTTAGCCACTAGTTCAGCATAGTCCTAGCAGTGTCTTCCTTCGTCAGCCCTGCTAGTCCTTGCTTC
>JAHDCM010000234.1 GCA_020629895.1 Bacteroidota bacterium | reverse complement strand
GTGATTGGGTGATTGAGCGAAGCTACCTATCCAATCATGCAGTCATCCAATCATAGATTTTGCGTGAGGGATAGTAGCGGTAGCTTGGCGAAACAGCCACTTTGTGAAGCAAGGACTAGCAGGGCTGACGGAGGAAGACACTGCTAGGAGTATGCGGAACAAGTGGGTGTGAGCCAACTACAAGCGGATAGCCCGACCCTATTTTTGTTGAAAAAGATGCTACCAGCGAGACGTTGGTAGCATCTTTTTCAACAAAAATAGGGACACGCCCAAAAGCACCATAAAGATAACAAATTTAGCCAAAAATATCAATTTTTAGCAAATCTATTTAAGAGGCATTTAGTTGCCCATTTATAATGACTGTTTCGACCAAATCACTCCCAAATGAATAAGGAATACGGGCGACAGTATCCATTGGTTTTGTAATAAATATATTGGCTTTTTTGCCTTTAGCGATACTTCCTAGTTCGTGTTGTACCTCCATTGCATAAGCTCCATTGATGGTAGCGGCATTGATAGCTTCTTGAGGGAGCATACGCATTTTGATGCAGGCGAGTGACAAGATGAAGGGCATTCGACCTGAAGGGGTGGAGCCAGGGTTGTAATCGGAAGCGAGTGCTACTGGTAGACCTGCGGCAATCATTTTGCGCGCAGGGGCATAATCGAGATTGAGAAAGAAGGAAGTAGAGGGCAGCATGGTTGGCATCGTATCTGATCCTTTGAGGCATTCGATTTCGGCATCGGTCATAGCTTCGAGGTGATCGACAGATAGTGCATTGTTTGCTACGCCTACTTGTACGCCTCCTGAAACAGCGAGTTCATTGGCGTGTATTTTTGCTTTGAGTCCGTACTTGGCTCCTGCTTTGAGGAGTTGGTCGGTTTCTTGGACTGTAAAGAAGCCTTTGTCACAAAAAACGTCGATGTAGTCGGCTAATTCTTCATCAGCAATTTGGGGTAACATTTGATTGATAATCAGGTCGATATATCCTTGCCGATTGTTTTTGTATTCGAGAGGAATGGCATGCGCTCCTAGAAAGGTGGATTTGATTGTGAGGGAGCTTTTTTGGCGGAGTTTTCGAATGACTCGTAGTATTTTGAGTTCACTTTCGAGGGTTAAACCGTATCCACTTTTGATTTCAATGGCACCCGTACCATAACTTTTTACTTCTTGTAATCGTTCCCAAGCATCTTCGAATAGTTTTTCTTCGGGGGTATTTTGTAGGCGACGTGCCGAATTGAGAATCCCGCCTCCTTTTTGGGCAATTTCTTCGTAGCTCAAACCTTTGATACGATCTACAAATTCTCCTTCTCGGCTTCCTGCATAAACAATGTGTGTATGCGAATCGACCCAAGTGGGAAATACTAGTTTTCCTGCTGCGTCTATCAATTTGGTGTCATCTTCTGGGGTAGGACAGTTTTTCATCTTCCCAAAATCGTGTATCAAGCCACCCTTTAGTAGTAACCATGCGTTAGTGAGTGTGGGAAGTGTTGCCATTTCTGTACCCGCCACCCATTTTTTGGGCTGATTGGTTTCGACTTGTACAAGTTCGCGAATATTTTTTATTAGAATTGGTGCGTTGATAGCCATTTGTTTAAGGTATTTTCCGCAAAGGTAGGTTTTCATTTTTAAAAAATTAAACGAAGCCATACAACCTTTGGAGCTTAAATGTAACCTATTTAGTTGTGTTTAGTAATGGATAAAAAATCAGTTGACATTTCTAAGACTTTTCTCTTTTTCACATCATTATTTCATTGTATGAAACACGTATTAATCCTTTTTTTCTGTTTGCTCTGTCAAGTTACCCTCGCACAGGAAAAATTTACTATCAGTGGCTATATTGAGGATGCCAAGACTGGTGAGAAGCTCATTGGTGCTAATATTTATGATGCTAAGACTTTTAAGGGTACCACCTCTAATGCTTATGGTTTTTATAGTTTGACGCTTCCTAGTGATTCGGTAGATTTGGTTATTTCTTTTATAGGTTATAATAAGATTAGTGAACGTATTAAATTGGATGCGAATCGGGAACAAAATTTTGCTTTGGGAGCAGATGTGTTGCTTGATGAGGTTGAAATTACAGCTGAAGAAGCGAGTGAGCAAATTCATGAAAAGTCACAAATGAGTTCGGTGAGTATTCCGATGAGTCAGATTAAATCGTTGCCTGCTTTTTTAGGGGAGGTAGATGTGATAAAGGCTTTACAATTACTGCCGGGGGTACAGTCGGGTTCGGAGGCATCTAGTGGCTTATATGTTCGTGGAGGTGGGCCAGACCAAAACCTTATTTTATTGGATGGGGTACCCGTCTATAATGCGTCTCACCTATTTGGTTTCTTCTCGGTATTTAACGCGGATGCGATTAACAGTGTAGAGTTGATAAAGGGCGGATTTCCTGCTCGTTATGGGGGGCGTTTGTCGTCGGTTGTAGATATTCGGATGAAGGAAGGAAATACCAAGAAATTTGGTGCCTCCCTTTCGGTAGGATTGATTTCTTCTAAATTGACTTTGGAGGGGCCTATTATTAAGGATAAAACGTCTTTTATTATTTCGGGCCGTCGTACTTATATTGATTTATTGGCTCGCCCCTTTATATTGGCAGCTAGTGAAGGAGAGGGTATTGGTGGTTATTTTTTCCATGATTTTAATGCTAAAGTCAATCATAAATTTTCGGAAAAAGATCGTTTATACTTGAGTACTTATACAGGACGTGATAAGTTTTATTTTAATCAGAAGGAAAAAGACGGCGAGTTAAGTAATCAGTATAAAGCGAGTTTGGGTTGGGGAAACTGGACAGGTATGATGCGTTGGAATCACGTTTTTACGCCTAAGTTGTTTGGTAACTTAACAGCTACTTATAGTAGTTATGATTTGGCAACCGACTTAGAATATGAGGAATCTGATTTGGATGATGAAGGTAATGTGGTCAAAGATCGGTTTAAGGCAGGTTATGAGTCGGGTATTGAAGATTGGGGAGCCAAATTAGATTTTGATTATTCGCCTACTCCTTCGCAGTTTATTCGTTTTGGGGCAGGTGCTACACAACATACCTTTAGTCCTGGTGCGCGCCAATTTAAGCTTACCTCAGATGAAGAAACCGAGCTAAGTTTAGATACTATTATTGCTGACAATGAGGTAAAAGCATTGGAAATAGACGCCTATATTGAAGATGACATCAAATTGGGTAGTCGTTTGAAAGTTAATGCGGGACTTCACTTTTCTGGTTTTAAGGTGGATGATGCTTTTTATAAGAGTGTACAACCACGACTTTCTGCTCGTTTTTTGGTTAGTCCACAGTTATCGTTAAAGGCCTCTTATGCTGAAATGCAACAGTTTATTCATTTACTTTCAAACAGTAGTGCATTAGACTTACCGAGTGATTTATGGGTTCCTGCTACTGCAAAAGTGAAGCCTCAAAAATCGCGACAGGTAGCGGCTGGAGTTGCTCAAACTTTATTTGACAAATACGAACTAAGTGTAGAAGGCTATTATAAAACCATGGATAATTTGATTGCCTACTTGGATGGGGCGAGTTATTTTGATGGAAGTAAAGACTGGCAAGATAAGGTAGCTTCGGGTAGTGGTGAGGCGTATGGTTTGGAGTTTTTATTTCAAAAGAAAACGGGCAAAACGACTGGTTGGTTGGGTTATACCTTATCGTGGTCGAATCGCCAGTTTGATGAACGTATTAATAATGGCGAGCCGTTTCCTTATAAATATGATCGTCGTCATGACATTGCAATTGCTTTGATACACCGTTTTAGTGATCGGATTGAATTATCGGCTAATTGGGTATTTGGGACAGGAAATGCGGTTACCTTACCGATTGCTCGTTATCCGCGTGCCGAGCTTGCTAATGAGGAGAATGGCTGGATCAATGCTTTTGGTTATGGCGATGTGAAGCATTTTGACAGCCGTAATGGTTATCGTATGCGCAATTATCATCGTTTGGATTGGGGGTTAAGTTTCTTTAAAAAGAAGAAGCGTGGAGAGCGTCGTTGGAATTTAGGATTTTATAATCTTTACAGCCGCAAAAATCCATTTTTCATATTTGAAGATCAACAGTATTATAGTGATGGTCAAGGAAATGGACGATTTAGACGGGTGTATAAGCAGGTGAGTATTTTCCCTATTTTGCCTTCTTTTTCTTATAACCGTAGCTGGTAGTTTTACTTACTTATACTAAAACATAAACTAATGAAATCATTTAAATATATTGCTTTACTTTTTGTTGGCTTGTCTTTTTATAGTTGTACAGAAGATTTTTTCTCGACAGTGGTGGAAGTGGAGCTTCCTGAAGTAGAAAACACCCTAGTGTTGAATAGTATTGTTCGGTCAGAAAAGCCCTTTCAATTTCAGTTATTTCAGGCAAAAGAAATACTAACAGATGAAGCCGTCCAACAGCAACTGCCAAACGGTAGCATTGAGATTTATGAAGGAGGGGTATTACAGGAAACGGTTATTGCTGATGTAGTAACAAGAGTAGATACTGTTCTTCAATGGCCCAATTTTGATACGGTTATTTATACTTCTTCTCGTGTATCTTATGACTCGGATATGATTGCTGAAACGGGCAAAACTTATGAGATAAAGGCACTAGCTCCTGGTTTTGACCCTGTTACTTCTAGCACCACCATGCCTTCCGCTCCTATCATTAAAGCAGTGTATATTAATGATACGGTGGAAGTAGTTGACTTCTATGGTTATAAAGATACGAAGATTGAACTTGCTGTGGAACTGGAAGATGACGGTAGTACAGACGATTTTTACTATATCAATATTCTTCGGCTTGAAACTCAGACGAATCCTTATACAGGTGAAGAGTTTAATTATCGAAATAGTGTTTGTTATGAGACATACGACCCTAGTTTTGAAAGTGTTGAGAGTGATCCAGTAGATATTGAAGGTGGTCAATGGTATTGTGGGCTTGCTGATTTTAATGATAATTTGTTTAATGGGAAAACCAAAAAAATCATCTTATTGTTGGATATGTATAACTTTATTGACTGGGGAACGGGTGAACCTTCTGAAGATCGTCAAATAGAGGTAAGCATTGCCCATACGGCTAAAGATTTTTACTTATATACCCGTTCTGCCACTGCTCAATCGTGGAATGATGGCAATCCGTTTGCAGAACCAGTTACAGTACACTCTAATATTGAAGATGGATTTGGTATTTTTGCAGGGATTAGTGAAGCTGCTAAAATATTAGAATAAATAATGGCAAACTAAAATCACCATGCCGTCAACTACCTCTAAGTGTTTGTTATCTATTTTTATGTGTTTGCTTATACTACTGCTTAGTAGTTGTGAAGATTTTCTTAGTACTACTTTGGAAGTTGATTTAGATGAACATACAAATCAACCTGTTTTAAATGGCATTTTAGAGGTAGGGCAGCCTATTACTATTGATTTATTTTACAGTGAATCAGCTCTTGCAGAAGCGAGTGAATTACTAGATACTAGCAATATCCAACATATCAAAGATGCCCAAATTGAGGTATATGAAAATGAACAGTTAATAGAAACCTTAGTTGGCAAACAACATCTCTATACAGATAGTCTTGCACACTTGGACAAAGACAATAGAGGTGTCTACTATCTTATCTCTAGTATTATAAATATCTCCTATTTTCGTTATGTAGGTACTAGGGCTGTTCAACCCAATACCACTTATACCCTTAAAGCAATCTCTCCTACTTATGGTACTATAACTGCCACCACTCAAACCCCTCCTATCATTCCCCTAGAACAGTGGCAGTTGACTGATACTATTAATATGCCTGATCGTGGCGAACATATCGAATGCTTGCTTTCTTTTCAAGACCCTAATTCTCAAAATTACTACGGCTTTCAATTAATGGCTTATCGCGACCAATATCGCGACACCTACCCAAGTGGATTCAAGTCAAGATGCTTTATGACTAAAGAATCCAGCTTCAATAAAACCATCAATAATCCTTTTGCTAATCCTTATAATGCCAATCGTTATTGTAATGATTTAGTACTTTTTCAAGATGTGCTTTTTTCAGGTCAGCACAAAGCGTTAAGTATTTTGATCCCTCTTGGCTATTTTGATAATAAGGATAAAGATATTAGCAAACGGAAGGTAAAATTACATCTCAAATCTATCAATTCTGATTTTTATCAGTATCAACGTTCGCTTAGTTTACAAGAAAAAAATAATGGTATTCCATTTGCAGAGCCTGTTCCTGTATATAGTAATACCAGCACAGGGATGGGGATTTTGGCGGCTTTTGCGAGTAGTGAGGTGGTGATTGAGAGTGAATAGAAGCCATTGATCGTTCAAACGTTTACTGCGT
>JAHDCM010000233.1 GCA_020629895.1 Bacteroidota bacterium | reverse complement strand
ACGGCACGCCCAAATGATATGGTAATTGAAATTATGTAAGAGAAAGTAAAAAAAACTTGCGATTCTAATAGACATACTTTAACTTAGAATCAGCAAAATGATTAAGCTGAATTGATTACATAATATAAATGTATTATGTTGATGATCAGATGTTTGTGCTGTTATCGTATTTGTAAACATCTTGTGATCTAAAGGAATATAGTGTTATGAAAAATTAGTGTGTATGGCAAAAACCAATGATCATAATTGGAATACTTATTTAGAGCAGTTTTTGAAATATTTACAGTACGAAAAACGCTGTTCATCGCTCACCACTCATGCCTACCAAACAGATATTTACCAATTTTATGACTATATCCAAGAGGTATATGGAGCTATCCCGTTTTATGAATTAAAACGTTTACATCTACGCTCTTGGTTGGTTCAATTGATGCAAGCCAAACGCAAGCCCGAAACCATTGCTCGAAAGCTATCTTCTCTAAAATCTTTTTTTCGCTTTTTAAATCGCCGAAAGCTAGTAGATATAAACCCTACAACTGGTTTGTATCCGCCTAAGCCCAGCAAGCGTTTGCCTACTTATTTAGACAAAAATAGTATGGAACAATTGTTGGAACAACTGACCTTTGTAGAAGGAATAGAAGGAGTACGGGATAAATTAGTGCTAGAGTTGTTGTATCAAACAGGGATGCGACGTAGTGAATTAATTCATTTGACAGATGAAAAGATTGATAAGGCAAGAAAAAACCTGAAAGTATTAGGAAAAGGAAATAAAGAACGGATGATTCCAATTAGTGAACAATTATTGGCTCAAATTGAGACTTATCAAGCACTAAGAGACCATGCCTACCCCCATAAAATAGCGATTGAATATTTATTGCGAACAGATAAAGGGGAAAAGCTTTATCCGCAGTTTGTGTATCGTTTAGTAAAAAAATATTTGACCTTGGTATCTACACAAGAAAAAAAGAGTCCGCATGTATTGAGGCATACATTTGCCACTAATATGCTAGACGAAGGAGCTGATCTAAATACTATTAAATCCATCTTAGGACATTCCTCTATCGCTTCCACTCAATTTTATACACATAATAGCATCGAAAAATTAAAACAAGTATATCAACAAGCGCATCCGAAAGGAGAGCGAGAATAACCCATTTGTTTAGATGAAGCAAGTTTGAAGTAGATATAGTTGTATTAAAAAAGTGACCATCAATATCTAGTTCAAGCCTGTCCTTTTATATTTTTTAACTTATTAAAACGTGATTTATGAAAGTTCAAGTTCACGCAGTTCAATTTACAGCAGATCAAAAGCTGATTGATTTTATTGAAAAAAAGATAGAAAAGCTAAATCGTTTTTTTGATCGAATCATTCATGCGGAAGTTTATCTGAGTTTAGATGCCGGTAAAGGGCAAGTAAAAAATAAAGTAGCCAAAGTGAAAATCGGAGTGCCTGGAAATCAGATAGTTGTGAGTGAAAGCAGCAAGATGTTTGAGGAGTCAGTAGACCTAGCCATTCAGTCTGCAGGGCGATTATTGAAGCGTCACAAAGAAAAAATCAGAAATAAATAGCATTTTTTTTTCAAAAAATTTGGAAAATAGAATAGAATAGTGCTATTTTTGCACACATTTTCGAAGTAACTGATGCTCAAGAGTGTCAGTTACTTTAAAAAAAAAGTTCTTAATAACATTTTTTTAGCCGGTGTAGCTCAGTTGGCCAGAGCAGCTGATTTGTAATCAGCGGGTCGGCGGTTCGAATCCGTCCACCGGCTCCCTTTAATTGTAAGGGGGGATACCAAAGCGGCCAACTGGGACGGACTGTAAATCCGTTGTCTTTCGACTTCGCAGGTTCGAATCCTGCTCCCCCCACAACCTCAGCTTGCCTGTTGTATAATCCTGTTTCTTGAGAGGATTAGAAGAAGAATAACACCAGGAGTATTAAAAGATGACCTATCAGTTTTTTTAGTAATTAAAGAGGTTCATCTAACGAGGAAACCACACTTCAAAATAACATATTAAAGATTAAATAAGCGGGAGTAGCTCAGTTGGTAGAGCATCAGCCTTCCAAGCTGAGGGTCGCGGGTTCGAGTCTCGTCTCCCGCTCTTTTTTTGTCTTTAATTTTCTTATTTACGGCTTGCCGACGTAGCTCAGGGGTAGAGCGTTTCCTTGGTAAGGAAGAGGTCGTGGGTTCAAATCCCATCGTTGGCTCCAAGTTTATTAAAATCAAATTTACTAATAAGTACTAAAAAGGGATTAAAGCTATGGCTAAAGAAACTTTTCAGCGGACCAAGCCCCACGTGAACATAGGTACAATTGGTCACGTGGATCACGGTAAAACAACATTGACTGCTGCAATTACTTATGTACTGTCTAAAGACGGTTTTGCAGAGAAAAAAGATTATGACTCTATCGACGCTGCTCCAGAGGAGCGTGAAAGAGGTATTACGATTAATACGGCTCACGTTGAGTACGAAACGATTAATCGTCACTACGCACACGTTGACTGTCCTGGTCACGCTGACTATGTAAAGAACATGGTAACAGGTGCTGCTCAGATGGATGGAGCGATCTTAGTAGTTGCTGCTACTGATGGTCCAATGCCACAAACTCGTGAGCATATCCTTTTAGCTCGTCAGGTAGGTGTTCCTCGTATTGTTGTCTTCTTAAACAAAGCTGACTTGGTAGATGACGAAGAATTGATCGAGTTGGTAGAAATGGAAGTATCAGAATTATTGAGCTTCTATGAGTTTGATGAAGATAGTCCAATTGTCGTTGGATCTGCCTTAAACGCTTTAAACGATGATCCTGATGCAGTAGCAAAGATCAAAGAGTTAATGGAAAATGTGGATTCTTTTATCCCTACTCCAGAGCGTGATGTTGATAAGCCATTCTTGATGCCAGTAGAGGATGTATTCTCTATTACTGGTCGTGGTACTGTTGCAACTGGTAGAATAGAGCGTGGTGTGGTTAACAGTGGAGATCCTGTTGAGATTATTGGTTTGAAACCATTAGATGAGAAGGTAATGACTTCTACTTGTACAGGGGTTGAGATGTTCCGTAAAATCTTAGATAGAGGAGAGGCGGGAGATAACGTAGGATTGTTATTAAGAGGTATTGATAAGACTGCTATCAAGAGAGGAATGTGTGTGATTAAACCAGGTACAGTAACTCCTCACCTTGAATTCAAAGCAGAGGTTTATGTATTGAGCAAAGATGAAGGTGGTCGTCATACACCATTCTTCAACAAATACCGTCCTCAATTCTACTTACGTACTACTGATGTTACTGGCGAAATCGTTTTGCCTGATGGTGTAGAAATGGTAATGCCTGGTGATAATGTTACAATTACAGTATCATTAATCTACCCAGTAGCACTTGAGAAAGGATTACGTTTCGCTATCCGTGAGGGTGGTAGAACAGTAGGGGCTGGTCAGGTTACTGAAATCCTCAAGTAGTAATAACAATACTTAAGAAATTAAGTTTATGAATCTATAAATGTAAACTACTCCAGTGTTTTAGTCAAACTATTTAACACTAGCTTTTTAAAATAAATGGAGTAGCTTATGTTTATTCAATTACTTTGATAGCAGAAATAACTGCTTCTTATTTGTAAGAATTGATTTTGTAATTCTTGCCCAAGTCGGGGTGCAGAATTGCAAAATCAATTTTTTCACTAAACGGGCGTAGCTCAGTTGGTAGAGCGCTGGTCTCCAAAACCATAGGTCGTGGGTTCGAGTCCTACCGCCCGTGCTAATTTTCCTGATATTTATGGACAAGATTAGATTATATATTCAGGAGTCTGTTCACGAATTATTGCATAAGGTGCATTGGCCTTCTTGGGAAGAACTGCAGCACAGTACAATGATCGTGTTAGTTGCTTCGATTATCACTTCGTTGACTATTTTCTTTATGGATTTTGTAGTAGGTGCCAATCCTGGAAGAGCTTTCTTTGAGGGAATCCTACACTATGTTTATCAATTTATTATTCCATAATGGCTGAATTATCGAAAGACTCTACTAAATGGTATGTTTTAAGAGTTATCAGTGGTAAAGAGCGAAAGCTCAAATTACATATTGACGCTGAAGTCGCTCGCTCGAATTGGGGAGACATCATTATACAGGTGCTTGTTCCAACAGAAAAAGTATATCAAGTCAAAAAAGGTAAAAAAATTATTAAGGAACGTAATTTTTACCCTGGCTATATGCTGATCGAAGCAGATGAAAATCGTTTGAATGGAGATATTATCCAAACAATTCGAAGTATTAATGGGGTTATTCATTTCTTAGGAAAAAATAGCCCGCAACCTATTCGTCAATCGGAGGTTAATCGAATTCTTGGTAAGGTTGATGAAATGCAAGATGCAGGTGAAAGTATCAACGAACCATTCTTAGTTGGCGAAACAGTTAAGATTATTGATGGACCATTTAATGACTTTAATGGTACTATCGAAGAAGTCTACGACGAGAAAAAGAAGCTGAAAGTTATTGTTAAGATTTTTGGTAGAAGAACTCCAGTAGAACTGAACTTTATACAAGTTGAAAAACAATCATAATTTTAAGTAATAATGGCTAAAGTAGCAGAAGCGTTTATCAAGTTGCAGGTAAAAGGAGGACAGGCAAATCCATCTCCTCCAATTGGCCCTGCTCTAGGTGCAAAAGGATTGAACATCATGCAGTTTTGTAAGGCGTTCAATGCACGTACTCAAGATCGTATGGGGCAAGTTTTGCCAGTGGTAATTAGTGTTTATAAAGACAAAAGCTTTGACTTTATCATCAAAACGCCGCCTGCAGCGGTCTTATTGTTAGAAAAAGCAAAACTTAAGAAAGGGTCACCTGAATCAAATCGTACAAAGGTTGGATCTGTTACTTGGGATCAAGTAAAAGAAGTTGCTGAAGTAAAAATGCCTGACCTTAATGCATTCAAAATTGAATCAGCCATGAGGATGGTAGCAGGTACAGCAAGAAGTATGGGGGTAACTATCTCTGGAACTCCACCCTGGGAAGAAGCATAAACGTAAAATTCTTCCAAAACGAAATCCTTACTAATCATAACTAGATTAGATAGATAATTGACCTTAAAAATATCGAACAAAGTGAGAGTAACTAAAAAAAGAAAGCAGGTAAACGATAAAGTAGATAAAACAAAGCTGTACAGTATTGATGATGCAGCAGCACTTCTTAAAGAAGTCTCTACACCTCGTTTTGATGCCTCGGTTGATTTACATATACGATTGGGGGTAGACCCTCGAAAACCGGATCAAGCTCTACGTGGTACTGTTACCTTGCCACATGGTACTGGTAAATCAAAAAAGGTACTGGTAATGTGTTCTCCAGACAAAGAAGAGGAAGCTAAAAATGCAGGAGCTGATTTTGTAGGATTAGACGAATTTGTAGAAAAAATACAAGGTGGCTGGACAGATATTGATGTGGTTATTGCAACTCCTAATGTGATGGCAAAAGTGGGTAAGTTAGGACGTATATTAGGGCCTCGTGGCTTAATGCCAAACCCTAAAACAGGCACCATTACAATGAATGTAGCTGCCGCTGTCAATGAAGTTAAAGCAGGTAAAATCGCTTTCAAAATTGATAAATACGGTATTATCCATGCTGGTGTGGGACGTGTCTCTTTTTCTGAAGAGAAAATTGTTGAAAATGCTTCAGAAGTATTAGCAACGATCTCAAAATTAAAGCCAGCATCTGCCAAAGGGGTTTATTTTAAATCTGTCTTTATGGCAAGTACCATGAGTCCAGGTATTCCTATTGATATTAAAAGTGTTAAAGGCGCGTAAAAACATAAGTAATGACTAGAGCAGATAAATTAGCAGTAATCGAAGAGTTAAAAGAGAAATTCTCTAATGCAAATTATTTTTATTTAGCAGACTCTTCTACCTTACCAGTTGATAAGGTAAACGAATTACGTAAGCTTTGTTATGAGAAGGAAATTGAATTAAGAGTAGTAAAGAATACACTGATTCAAAAGGCCTTAGAACAAGTAGAAGGAAAAGAATACGATGAGGCACTCTTTGGAGTATTAAAGGGACCTACTTCAGTTATTTTTACAGAAGTTGGGAATACACCAGCTAAAGTGATTAAAGAGTTTAGAAAGAGTAATGAAAAGCCTGTTCTTAAAGCTGCTTATGTTGACTCATCAGTTTATGTGGGTGATGATCAATTAGATGTGCTTGCTGCCTTGAAGTCGAAAGATGAGTTGATTGGTGAAGTTATTCTTCTCTTACAATCTCCTGCGAAGAATGTTATCTCTGGCTTGAAAGGAGCTGGTGGTAAATTAGCAGGAATCTTGAAGACGCTTTCTGAAAGAGAAAACGCATAACGAAGTACTTATAACGAAGTA
>JAHDCM010000232.1 GCA_020629895.1 Bacteroidota bacterium | reverse complement strand
ATAGCCCGACCTCATTTTTGTTGAAAAAGATGCCGCCAGCGTCTCGCTGGTGGCATCTTTTTCAATAAAAATGAGGTCACGCCCAGAGTTTTAGATGCATGATTGGGTTTTTCATCTTTACTAAGTTTATTGATTTGGTAATTGTTCCCATTCTTTTAGGCTCATTAGTTTGCCTTTTTCTACATCATATACGCGTACTTCTAAGTTGAGTGGATTGACAAAAAAGTGCTGCCACATTTTGGTGCGTTTGCCATTGTCTATTCCTACGCGGATGTAGTGTTCGACATTTTTGGCATTGGGAAAATCGGGTTTAGGTAGGTATTGGAGGGTATGTCCTTTGGCTTCCACTTCGGCTCGTTTGGCTGCTACTTTGGGTAGTTTGGCGATTATCTGGGAAGCTCGTTGGTTGATCTGGTCTTTGGTAATTTTTTGTAGGACACCATTTGCATTAATTTCATAGCTGTTAATTTCTAATCGACTTTTATCGGTTGGGCGGCCTTCTTCGAATACGTAGACGCTTTTTTTACTGGCGAAGTAATCTGTTTGTTCAAAGTGTCCATCGGTTGCTCCTTCTTTTGGTTTGCTTCCTGCGAATAGGGCTTTTCCTTTTGCTATGCCATCTTTACTGTATGAGGCGACGTAGGTTTCGGCATATCCGACTCCTTGATATTGGAATAAGCATACGACTGTATTGGGGCTGTTTAAGGCTACAATGCCGACGGGGTAAAATGATTTTAGGTAACTGGTATCTCGTTTATATTGTTGGCAGTTTAGTTTGGGCATGGATGTTTCGCATATAAATGTTTGGACTAGGTCGTCGGGAATGGCTTCTTTGCGTAGGAAAGAGTTGTTCATTTGGGCAGTGAAGTTGATGGGTAAACTTAATCGTTGCTCAAAGTAGTTGAGGAAATGTTTAAAGTTGGTGGCTCGGTATTGTGCTTCTTTGTCTAGTTTTTTGGTTTTGGAATTTGCCTTTTTGTTACTTCCCTCGTTTTGGCAAGCACAGAAATAGCTTAGGCTGAATAGTAGTATGATGAGGGAGATTTTGGGGAAATGTGTCAGCATGGTAGTTATTTTTATTATCTATTAAAAGACCAGTTAATAGTGATACTTCGATGTGCAACATAAGCAAAAAGAAATAAAATAATAGGAACGATCACATAAAGATTTCGAGGATATGCGCTTACTAAGGTGGAAAGGAATAAGTAAAGGAGCAGGAAGAGGACTAAAAAGTGGATTTTAATGGGAATTTGTTTCCAATTGATGCTCCATAATACTAGCGTAAGGAGTAAACTACTTAGAATTAGCATATTGGGTAATATACGGAATAGTGTAGCATCTCTTTGGTATAGATAGGAGTTTGGTATTCCAAACCACATTCTACTTTGATTGGCGATGCAGTTTTTGATGTATTTGGTGGGATGAGCTTTGATGTTTTTAATGGCAATTTCTTTGAACTTGTCATCTCTTTCTACTCCTTTAAACTGATAGATGTAGTTGAAGTTTTCTTGGTGATTTTTAGCAAAGATACTGGCATTACAGGGTTGTATATTCGAAAAGCAATTGGCATCAAAATCAGCATTGTTCCAATCGCCAAATTCGCCAGGGTGTGGTGTACTCATCCAGTATAAGGACATGCCTCCACTATTTCCAAGATAAAATACTTTGCCTGTAAGGGAGTAGGTGTATAGTAGGTAGGGCATAATAAAAAGTAAGGCAATAGATAAGGACATTAACAATTTTGTATTAGTGGTTTGGATGGATGGTAAAAAAGATTTTCCTAAACGGAATAGGAGAAAAAGTATCCACAATGCGAGTAGTACGTAAGCGAAGATGATTTTGGTAAGTACTAGGTATCCAATGGCTACTCCTAGAAGGATGGTGTGGGTATTGTTTTTTTCTTTTGTGAGTTTTGAAAGCAAGTAAATGATGGAGGTAATGATAAAGATGGTTAGAGCTTCTGAAAGGATTACGGGTAGCTCTTGGTAGGCAACAAAGTAGGTAGCCCAAGCAAATGCCGTAACAGCAGCCAGTTTTGTATTGCTAATTGTTTTTACGGCTTTAAACAGTAGAATGACGGATAGATAATATAACACTCCATTTGCTAGGGTGATACCTATTAAGGGAAGTTTTAGGGCTAGGAAAGGGATGAGAAAGATTGGATAACCAGGGCCATTCCAGAGGTTGACTTCATCTTTGGGGGAGTAGAATCCTTCCATGAGGTTATTGGCAAACATGATATAGCGTCCTTCGTCTCCATGCATCTCGTCATTATGTCCTATTACAATTAGTAGTAAGTAAACAGCTAGAAATGGCAAATAAGCTAAAAAAGGGTATTGAATAATTTTATGGAGGCGTTTCATTTAGTTGGGTTAAATTTAATATTCGAATTGCAATAGAAAGGTTGTTTGTTGTTTACCGGAGGTAAAACCGATAAGTCCGTTGTGTGCTTGTACGATATTTTTAGCGAGGCTAAGTCCAATACCTGCTCCATGTTCACGCGTCGTAAAAAAAGGTACAAACACCTCGCGTTTGATCTCTTGTGCGATTCCAATACCGTTATCTATTATTTCGATACACTGTTTGTTGGAGGTTTGGTAGCTACGGATATGAATGTAGGGCTGGGTGGTTTTTTCGAGTGCGTAGACACTATTGGTGATAAGATTGATAATGGCTTGTTCGATTTGTTTTTTGTCGATGTTGAAATAGGCATTTTCGGGTTTAACTTCTATACTTACCTGAATACCTCGCTCTTTGATAATAGAAGACATGACCTGTACACTGGCTTCTAATATCGGTTTGATTTTTACTTGCTCTCGTTGAGGGCTTGGTAGCTCAGATAGTTGGCGGTAGGTATCGACAAAGTCGGCGAGGTGCTGGGTACGGTTGGAAATGGTGAGAACGCTCGTATGAATATCGTCAAAATCTTCTCCTAGTTCTGTTTTTCGCTCGCTGATGAGGTATTCGAGGTTGTTGGAAAGGGAGTTGATTGGAGTAATGGTATTGAGGATTTCATGTGACATGACTTTCATCAAATTGTACCAAGCTTCTTTTTCTTTACGGTCGATGATACTTTGTAGGGTATCGAGTTGTAGAATGAGATAGCGATGATCGTAGAGGCGGGTGATGAAGGTACCTAGCGAAAATATTTGTTCCTTTCCATTGATAGATAGTGTAATGACATCTCGATGGTCGCGCCAGTGTTGTGTATCAACAAAGTGGTCGAGTTCTCGGAGATGTTTTTGGGCAAGGTGCCATTTGGTAAATTTGGGTATTTCGAGTAATTCGGAGAAGGCTTGGTTGATATAGTAAATTTCACGTTTGCCCTCTATTTCTTTGAGGATTAGAATACCTGTATCTAAACTATCAATAATTTGCCCGAAAATGTGTTTTTGAGAAGTGTTTTCTCCTTGGTTATTGAGTTGGTTGTATTTGATACTTTGTAAGCTACTAACTAGGTCCGTACTTAAATGGGTATCATTAAAGTTTTTAGAGAAGTCTTTTTTGGCGATGGCGGCTAATATGTTTTCGAGGGTTTTTATGATTTGTTGATTGATGTAAAACAGCATCATAAAAGACAGTATGATTAGTAATATAAGTGGTATGCTACTTAGGTAGAGTCCTTTTTGTAGAGCGAGTACTAAACAGATGGTGAGTAAAAATAGGGCAATCCCCACCAAGCTCATTTTCAAATAGTAGGTTTTCATAGTCCATATTTTTCTAGTCTTCGATAAAGGGCTGCTCTTGTTAATCCAAGTGTTTCGGCGGCTTTGGTGACATTGCCGCGATGTTTCTTCATTGCCTTTTCGACTAGTAGTCGTTCCATTTCTTCGAGGTTAAAGGTCATTTGTACCTCTTGATTATTTTGTTGTGTGCTTGAAAATTGAAGGTCTTCGGTAAGAATAATATCTCCATCACTCAATATGACTGCTCGTTCAATTTGGTGTTCTAATTCTCTTATATTTCCAGGCCAGTGATATTTTTTCATTTGTGTTAAAGCATCTTGATCTATTTCGAGGGTATCTTTTTTATATTTCTTTCTATTTTTTTCCAAAAAGTGTTCTACAAATATGGGTATATCTTCTTTGCGTTCGCGTAGAGGAGGCAGGGTGATTCCGATAGTATTGATCCGATAGAGTAAATCTTGTCGAAAATTTTGTTTTTGTACTTCTTGCTCTAAATTGGCATTGGTGGCACAGATGATCCGTACATCAATGGGGCGTTCTTTTGCTTCTCCTAAACGTACTACTTTGCGTTCTTGTAGTACGGTGAGTAGTTTAGATTGGAGGTGGAGGGGTAAATTGCCTACTTCATCTAAAAAGATGGTTCCTTTATCTGCTAATTCGAAACGCCCCATTCGAGATTCTTTGGCATCGGTAAAAGCACCTTTGGCATAACCAAATAGCTCGCTTTCAAAGAGGTTTTCATTTAAGGCACCTAAATCTATATGAATAAAAGCTTCTTTATTCCGATTGGATTGTTGGTGAATCATTTCAGCGATTACATATTTCCCAGTTCCATTTTCTCCTAGTAATAAGACATTGGCATCTGTTTTCGAAACTTTATCTACAATACGTTTTACTTGTTGGAAAGCGGCAGACTTGCCAATGACGGGTTTATTATCTGTTTGTTTGTTACTATTGAGTTGATCGAGTTTTGCTGATTTTTTCAAACTCCGTGCTTGCTTGACAGCGGCTTGAATTGTTGCTAATAATTTTTCATTATTCCAGGGCTTTAGTACAAAGTCGAATGCCCCTTTTTTAATACTTTCTACGGCTACATTGACATCAGCAAAGGCGGTCATTAATACAACCACTGTTTCGGGGGAAGATTCTCTAATTTGCTGAAACCAATACATTCCTTCCTTTCCATCTTGCACGCCTTTTCGATAGTTCATATCCATGAGTACGACATCAATGAGTTTGGTATTGAGCTCATTGAGGATATTGCGTGGTGATGAGAGTGTGGTGATTTGGGTGAAGAATCGCTTTAAATAGATACGGGCTGCAAAGAGGATGTCTTCATCATCATCAATAATTAGGATATGACTTTCTGTTTTTCGCATGACCAAATATACATAATTCCTTGTTCGCTGTTCGTTATCGAACGAAAAAATGTTCGTTTTCGAACACTCGTTAAATTTTTATAAAAACTACTTTTTTGGTTATCAGTGATTTATGCGGTCATTCTTGTTTTGGCACTTTGCTGGTAATGATAAGGGTGTAATCAATTAACCTAATAACCAAATAAATTCAAAAAATCATGAGAGTATTTAATATCATTCTTGTATTAAGCAGTTTAGTTTTTACAAATCTTTCAGTAGCTCAAAAATGCCAATCTAATAACGCTTCAAAACAAAAATGTGAATCTAGTTTTTCGTTTACTGATCGCTATAAAGCCAATAACCAAAAGATGCATGAAGAAACGATCAACAAGGAGTTTACCTTTAAAGGTAGTCCGGCTAGTAGTACTTTATACATCAATAATTTGCATGGGAAAATTATGCTAGAAGGATACAGTGGCAACACCGTTAAAGTGGAGGTGGAGAAAGTGATTTATGCTAAGAATCAGGAAAAGATTTCTGAAGGAATCAAGGAAGTAAGTATAGGAAATTATCAAACGGGTGATGCTTTGTATTTGTACACTGATGCGCCTGGTGTACGGTTTAAATCATCAACGGGTAATTACTCTTATACCAGTGATGGTAATTGGAATGGAGGAGCTTGTAAGGATGGGTATGACTTTGCCTTACATTTTCATGTAAAAGTGCCTAAAAATGCGAATGTGCATATTGCTAGTGTAAGTGGTTGTGCTGTTACTGCTAGTCATTTAGATAATAAATCTACTAAGGGGATGAATGTAAGTGGTCATGTATCTTTCTATGATGTGGAGACCAGTTACTTAAAGGGACATTCGGTAAGTGGTCATGTATCTGCGAAGGAAGTGGATGCAACAGAATTAGATATACAAAGTGTAAGTGGACATCTGGATATGATTGGGGTGAGTGGGCAAACAGATGCACAAACGGTGAGTGGATGTATTACTGCTCTTTACTCAGAAAATCCAAAGGATGATTCAAGGTATGAAACATTAAGTGGTAATATCAACGTATCCTTTAAAGAAAATCTAAATGCCACTATCAATTACGATTTAAAATTAAGCGGGAACTTTACTACTGATTTTGATGCTTCTAACAAAAGCTATACGAGAGGTGATAACAATCGCTCTATTAAAGTGGGGAATGGGCAAATAGATTTAAATTTTGAGACCTTGAGTGGAAGTATTAATGTGAAGAGGGATTGAGGGATTGACCGTCCATTTTTTGCGCAAGGGATAGTAGTGGTAGCTTGG
>JAHDCM010000231.1:4830-6352 GCA_020629895.1 Bacteroidota bacterium | reverse complement strand
TTATGCTTCTTCTGTTTTTTCGATGACTTTGGGTTTGTTTTTATTAGCAGTTGCTTCTTTTAGGTTTTGGGTATATTCCATAGATACTGCTGAGGTTTCGATGCGCAGTTTAGTGCCACTATCGACATCAATAACGAGTGTCCCTTCACTAATTTTTACAATTTTGCCATGAATACCTCCAATAGTAACAATGCGGTCTCCTTTTTTGAGGTCTTCCATGAAGCCTTTTTGTTCTTTGGCGCGGTTGAGTGATGGCCGGATGAAGAAGAAGTAAAAAATAAGCAGCATTCCTCCAATCATCATGAAATGGAGCATATTATTGGTGCCGTTGGCAGGAGCTTGTAATAAAATGGGGGAAATGATCGAAAACATAGTATATAAAACAATTGGTTAATGAAATAGCTGATTAAGTGCGATGTAAGTACATGGACAAAAGTTTGCCGACATTTTACTAGTACAGTGTCAAGAAATTGAAACCACATAAGAAAAATAAGTGACATAAGATTAATTAAAATCACTTGCCATTAGCCATTAGTTGTTGTCTTTGACTTATGTGTAATAAGCTACTCTTGCGATTAAAACAAGTTGCTATTTATCAAAGATTCTTATGTGGTTATTTTTTCATCTTTACTTATCTTTCTCTTTTCTTCTTTTTACGTTTTTTAGATTTTCCTTTTTCTTCGACTTTTTCTACGGCATCTTTAATCGCTCCTGTTGCGTTATTTAAAGGAGCAGTTAGTTTATTAGCTCCACTGGAATCGCCTGATTTTTCTTCTTCTTTTTCTTCCTCTTCTTTTTCACCATCTAATTTTTCGGTAGTTACGATACCTTTCATAAAAAGTGTTACTGTACCATTACCTGCATTCGATTTGATAGTGATTGTTTTGTTTTGCACCCCTACTTTTCCTGCTGAGTCAAATGTTACTTTGATTTCGCCAGATTCGCCTGGTGCGATGGGGTGATTAGGAAATTCAGGGATCGTACAACCACATGCTGTATCGGCATTATCAATAATGAGGGGTGTTTTTCCTGAATTGGTAAAAGGGAAGGTACCGCTAACTTTGTCACCTACATTGATCCAACCAAAATCGTGTGATCGTTTAGAAAAATTAATATTTGGCTTTGATGAACTGCGCGATTTCGATTTTGGCTTGGCAGCCGGTTTTTTAGGCGCAGGTGGTGGTGGCGGCGTTTTTACCTTTTTTGGGGCGGGCGCGGGTGCAGGTGGCGGCGGCGGCGGTGTTGATTTTTTAGAAGGCGGTGGTGTTGATTTAATGACCGTAGTAGGTTCTTCCATTACCTGTTCAGGTGGATAACCTTGAGAGGATGGAGGAGGTAGCTTGGTGTCGCTTGTTTTGACAGGAATAGGTTTGGCAACAGGTGTTTTAGACGCATTTGCTGCTTGTTCTGCTGCTCGATCTGCTAAAAACTGTTTTCTTCTTTCTGCCTCATTTCTATCATTCGCTTCTTTTTTCTTTTTGGCGTCTGCTTCTTTTTTCTTTTTAGCGTCCGCCTCTTTTTT
>JAHDCM010000231.1:0-4730 GCA_020629895.1 Bacteroidota bacterium | reverse complement strand
CTTTTTTCTTTTTGGCGTCTGCTTCTTTTTTCTTTTTAGCGTCCGCCTCTTTTTTCTTTTTGGCGTCTGCTTCTTTTTTCTTTTTAGCGTCCGCCTCTTTTTTGGCAAGAGCAGCGTTGTCTTCTTGTTCGGTAGTAGCATTATCTTCTACGGCAGGTTCTTCACTTGTTGTTTCTTCTTCACTAGTAGCGTCAGTTGTTTCCTCTACTGGTGTTGGTGTATCATTAGTAGTTGTTTCTGTATTCGTATTAGCGGCAAGTGCGTTGGTTGTTTCTGTTGTTTGGGTAGGCTTATCAGTTTGATCATCGCTACTTGAACCACAAGCAGACATAAACCAAGCAACTAATAGTAAGAGGGAGAAGATTTTCCACGAGGTTCTCATAAAATAACAGGTTGAAAATAAATTAAAATGGTGTTTTCGTATTGTTTTTTGCTTTGGGTTTGGACTATTATAAGGGGTGATTCGTCACATTATTTATGACTCAACTAAACCACGTCCTAGCTTTTTTATTTTCCCTTCTTCTTTCAATTTTTTGAGTAAGGCATCTAAAATTCCATTGATGAAGTCCTTACTTTTATTGGTACTATATTCTTTTGCAATTTCAATATACTCATTAATCGTTACTTTTACGGGAATGGTTGGAAAATAAATCAGTTCACAAAGAGCCATTTTCAATAAAATGACATCTAGGTTATTTACCCGATCTAATTCCCAGTTGATGAGTTGTGGTTTAATGAGTTGAATATACTCTTCATTATACGTAAACGTATTTTTGAGTAGGTTTCTTGCGAAATCGCGTCTCTCTTTCCAAGTTTTATAGTTTTGGAGGATAATGGGATTTTTTTTACTGTTATACGTTTTGATGTCATTAGCTACTGCTGTAATTACAATGGCACAATCATCGTCCCAATTAAGGAAAATATCTTCTAGGTGTGCGAGGAAGACTTCGCTACGTGTCATGACTTTGCGTAATAAGCTTAGTAAGATTTTGACATGTTGTTTATCGGTGTGTGGGGCGGCTATTTCACAGTAGCTTTGGTAGTCTTTATGTTTAATAAATGCTTGGTAGCATTTAATAATTGTATTGCTATCAATTCGGGGAGCGAGTTTTTCTTGTTTTACGAATAGCTGGAATTGATCATCATCGGCAATTGCTTTGAGGATTGGATGTTCGCTGATAAGTGGATTTACAGTGTCCGTTTGATTAATTTTTAGCAATTTCTGCGCTCTATTTTGATTATCTGTTTTTACATATTCGGCGACCTTGATCATAATTAGGAATATGTATAGATACATAGCGTAGGCGTTACTAATACTTCGTTGCAAGTTTTTTTGCGCTCCTTCGAGCGTAAGCATATCGTTGACTTGCATGGCATATACGGTTTGCATTGCTTTAATGCGAATGCTTCTTCGGCTTAACATAAGTAGTATGGTCTGATTTGCTGAAAATGATGCTTTTAGAGCCAGTTATTTCAAAAAACGAGAATTAATTTGACTGATTACAAAGGTATAGCTTTTCTATGGAAATAGTGCAGTTGAGTAAGTTAAATTAAAGGCTTGTTACAATTTTTTCAAATTCACGCGGATAACAATAATAGTATTTCACAACAGGGGTGGCTAGTCGGCTAAGATTATCATAATCAGAAGCGGCGGTAACTTCTTGTATTCGCCCGTCTTTGAAGGCGATATAAATTTGACTTCCGTTATAACTGTAAGCTCTATTACTAGTTGCATCGCTAAAAATTAGGTATTGGGTATCTGCTATGTCAATTTGTTTTTGTTTGGCGAGTTCTTTTCTTAAAATAGTTATTTTCTCTTCGGGGATAGGTTGTTTAGACCATTGAATTTTGAGCAATTGTCGATTGACCAAACGTCGTGCTAAATCGGACAATACATAGTCATCATGTTGTTGCCAGACACGGATAGAAGTAAAGATGTCCATATCGCCCATTTGAGCAAATTGGTGTAGAATATCTTCATTTTGAATAAAATCGTCGAAGGTGAAGTTGTTGGATAAAAAAAGTTGTAGGGCAGGTGGAGCAAAAAGAGTTACATTTTGTTGGGCGAGTTGTTTTGCGCGTTGCAGGATTTTGACCAACATCATTTCGGCACAAACGACGGTTTTATGTAAATAGACTTGCCAGTACATAATGCGTCGAGCAACTAGGAAGTTTTCGACAGACAAAATGCCTTTTCCTTCTACTACAATATGATTGTTGCGTACATCTAGCATTTTTATGAGGCGTTCGGAGCCGATAACTCCCTCATGAACACCCGTAAAAAAACTATCTCGGTTCAGGTAGTCGAGTCGATCCATATCCAGTTGACTGGAAACGAGTTCGTGTAAAAATTGTTTGGGATACTCACCTTTAAAGATACGAATGGCTAGGCTTAATTTTCCATTGAAATGTTGATTGAGTTTTTCCATGAATAGGATGGAAATGGTTTCGTGATCAATGTCTTGTACTAAGCTGTGTTCTAGGGCGTGTGAGAAAGGGCCATGGCCAATATCGTGCAGTAAAATAGCGATCGTAACTGCTTCGGCTTCCTCTTCTGTAATTTCGACTCCTTTGGAACGTAGGACTTCGATGGCTTGGGTCATGAGGTGGGTGGCTCCAAGTGTGTGGTGGAAACGAGTGTGCAAGGCTCCTGGATAAACTAGTGAGGTGAGGCCTAGTTGTTGAATGAAGCGAAGACGCTGAAAGTATGGGTGTTCGATGATATCAAAGATAATATCATAGGGAATGTTGAAAAACCCATAAACAGGGTCATTAATAATTTTTCGTTTGTTCATGTTTGGCGAAACAATATGATTCCGATAAGTAGGTATAGGAGTGAGAGTGTGATGATAATATTTCATAACAATTATTGAAGGGCTTAGGTTTTTATAAGATAGATCATTGTGGTGTTTGCTTTCGGATTTATTTATGCAAGTATTTTGCCTTTTTGGTGAGTTGGGAAATGCTTGATGAAAGAGTTAAAAAAATAAATAAGGTCAGAACATTGGATAATATCAAATAAGCTATGGATATTTGCAATAATTTTAAATACCAATGGGTTATTTAGGGGGTGTTGTGAAAGCATCTCGTTTTTATTGAATCAAATACAACAATTTATATGTCGGGAGTAAAAATTTTATGGGTGGATGATGAGATTGATAATCTGAAAGCACAGATTCTATTTTTAGAAAAAAAGGGCTATCATGTTACGCCTGTAACAAATGGATATGATGCACTTGAAAAGTGTCAAGAGGAGATACTGGATGTCGTTTTTTTGGATGAGTCGATGCCAGGTATTTCGGGTTTAGAGACTTTGACTCGGATCAAGGCTATCAATTCTAATTTGCCTGTGGTGATGATTACCAAAAATGAGGCGGAAGATATTATGGAGGAGGCGATTGGTTCGCAGATTACCGACTATTTGATAAAACCTGTTAATCCACATCAGATATTGTTAACTCTCAAAAAGATTATTGATAACCATCGTTTGGTTAGTCAGAAAACGACTTCTGCTTATCAACAAGAGTTTTCACGGATTTTTAGTGCGATTCAGATGGGGGGCGATTTTAATGATTGGGTCGAATTGTACAAGAAATTGATTTTCTGGGAATTGGAATTGGATAATGCGCGGACAGATGAAATGAAAGAGGTATTGGCGATGCAGAAGAGCGAGGCGAATAATGAGTTTTGTAAGTATGTGATTAAGAATTATGTGGCGTGGGTACAAGGTAAGAAGGAAGGTCCTACGATGTCGAATACCTTATTTAGGGAAAAAGTATTCCCTGTTTTGGCGGATGATGTTGCTAACTTTGTGGTAGTGATTGACAATTTGCGGTTTGATCAATGGAAAATTATTCAGCCTATTATTTCGGAGGCATTTCAGTTTATTAAAGAGGATTCCTTTTTTAGTATTTTACCTACTTCTACTCAGTATAGTCGCAATGCTATGTTTGCGGGTTTGATGCCGCATGATATTGAACGGAGGCATCCCAATATGTGGCGCAATGATATTGATGAGGGGGGGAAGAATATGTATGAAGAGGAGTTTTTGCGCGATCAACTGAAGCAAAATAATTTGAACCATTTGAAGGTGAGTTATACTAAAGTGACCAATCACCATAATGGTAAAAATTTAGTGGATAATATTCACAATATGTTGGATAAAGACTTGAATATTATCGTATATAATTTTGTGGATATGCTTTCTCATGCGCGTACGGAAATGGAGGTATTGAAGGAGTTGGCAAGTGATGAGGCGGCTTATCGTTCTATTACTCGTTCTTGGTTTGAGCATTCGCCTCTTTGGCAGGCACTACGCAAGGTAGCTAACAAAAAAATCAACCTGATTATTACGACGGATCATGGTACGATACGGGTGCAGAATCCTTCGAAATGTGTAGGAGATCGTAACACGACTACCAATTTGCGTTATAAGCATGGAAAAAACTTACAGTATGTGAAAAAAGATGTATTAGAGGTACGTCGCCCTAATGATGCCAAATTGCCTCGTCCTAATGTAAGTTCGACTTTTATTTTTGCGAAGGAAGATAAGTTTTTTGTGTACCCGAATAATTATAACCACTACGTTAATTATTATAAAAATACCTTTCAACATGGGGGGATTTCGTTGGAGGAGATGATTGTTCCGATTGTTTATTTTAGAGGCAAATAATCATACAAAACAAAACGGCTGCTCTTTGGAATAAGGAGCAGCCGTATAGGTTTAGTAA
>JAHDCM010000230.1 GCA_020629895.1 Bacteroidota bacterium | reverse complement strand
CGCGTGAGGGATAGTAGCGGTAGCTTGGCGAAATAGAAAGGTTGTGAGGCAATGACTAGCAGGGCTGACGAAGGAAGACACTGCTAGGCATAATTGCCGAACACCTTGTCTATGAGGCAACTACAAGCGGATAGCCCGACCCTCTTTTTATCGTTTTGCCTAAGTTCCTGCGAGGACGCAGGAATGGGCAAAACGATAAAAAGAGGGACACGCCCAAAAATGAACGAAAAAAATAAATTCCATGTTAAAAGGGGAGGATTAACTACCTTGTACCCATTATAAAATTCATAAATAACCAACATTATGTTTCTACGTTTAAGTTTTGTAGTATTATTTTTTGCTTGCTTTGCAGCGTGTCAAATTGAGTCGTCTGATAAAGATGATGGTTCGGTAAATATTAAATTGGATGAGGAAATGGAGGGGAAATTGACGGAAATCGGGAAGCAAATTGGCGATATTGCTAAAGAGCAGAAAAAGAAGGCAGAGAGGCGGAAGGAAAAGGGCGATACAGCGGCTTTGCATTACAAGGAGTTGGCGAAGTTTATGCCTGATATTGCGGGTTATACCTCTGAAAAGGGGGCGAAGGGGAGTGTGAATAAGGCAGTGGGCTTTTCGATTTCTACTTCTAAGCAAAAATTTACCAATGATGCTGGGGAAGATATTGATATTTCGATTGTTGATTATGTAGGAGCTTCTGCGCTGTACTCCATTGCAGCGGCAGCTATTAAAAGTGATTTTTATAGTGAATCGGATGAGGAGTTGATTCGCACGTTAGATTTGGGGATGGAGGATGTAATTGGGATGGAAGTGTTGGATAAGGAGCAGAAAAAGGCAACCTTGACAGTGGGAGTGGGGGATCGTTTTTTGATCACTATGAATGCTGAAAATCAGGAAGATACAGAGGGCTTGAAGGCTTTGTTGAAGGAGATGGATTTAGAGACCATGGCGGGTATGTAAACAGGGATTGTGAGTATTAAAAAAGGGCAGGATGATTAGTTTCATCTTGCCCTTTTTTAACTTGCCTTAAATGCTATGAATCAGGCCGATTGTGATAATTCTTCTCGAAGTTCTTCTTTTGTAATGGTGGCCATTTCTTGTAGTTGTTCAACCAAACCTGGTACAGCATCAGTAACCTGATCTACAATAATGGCTTTTTCGATGGTACGACAGAGTACCGACATGTTGTGATTGCCAATACTTCGGGAAGTGGAGGCATATTTATGCGCTAGTTTGCCTATTTCTTTGAAGTTTTCTTCTTCTAAAAAGAGGGGTAAGATAGCTAATAATTCATCGGTTTGCTCGATGAATATTACAATCATTTCATTAATAAATTCTTGATTGTTTTTGGAAATAGTACGTAGATAATCAAGGTTATAGCTTTTTTCTTCGGCTAGTAATAGGGTTTGATTATTAGACATGGTATGTAGGTTTTCGGGAGTAAAAGAGACGTAATTTAGGATCAGTTCAAATAAAGAAGCTGGTTCGTAAGGTTTTTGAATACAGCCGTTTATCTTATCTCTTATACTGATAATCCGATCATTTGTTACAAAAGCCGTCATAATAATGATAGGAATCGTATCATTTTTTAGTTTTTCTCGTATATGGGCGACCGTTTCGTAGCCATCCATAATTGGCATTTGTAAATCTAGCAATACAATGTCATAATCTTTTTGCGCTAATAAATCAACCAGTTTTTTACCATTTTCTACTACATCTGCACTCGCTTCCCACTTATCTAGTAAAGTAATGAGAATGCGACGGTTGAGGTGGTCATCTTCGGCGGCTAAGACTCGGAAGCCTTTGAGACTACTGATTTGTTTTTTCTTTAGGGACAGTTGTTCGGCAGGAATATCAGCCGTTTGATAAGTCAGTACCACTCTAAATTCGGTACCTTCTCCCAATTTACTACGGACATCTATCATGCCGCCTTGTAAATCAATTAGTTTTTTGACCACATACAAACCAATACCACTACCTCCATAATTAGCTGCGATTCGCGCATTCGCTTGTTCGTATTTGAGGAAAATATTTTTGAGTCCTTCTTCAGAAATGCCGATCCCCGTGTCGCGTACCACCATTTCAATCACCATTTTCTCCTTGTCGTAAATAAGCATTTTGGCATCTACCGAAACTTTTCCTTTCTCGGTAAATTTAATGGCATTGTTAACAAGGTTGAATAATATTTGTGATAAGCGTACTGGGTCGCCAACCACCATTTGATGTAAGTTATCGGCAATGGTGCTTTCTAAGCCGATATTTTTTTCTTGGGCATTGAGGTGAAAAATTTGAACACAGTTTTGTAAATGCTGCCCTAAGTTGAAGGTGTTTTTGGTAAGTTCAATACGTCCGCGCTCAATTTTGGAAAGGTCTAAAAAGTCATTAACAAGGGCCAGTAAGTTATTAGCAGAAGCTTTGACCGCTTCGAGGTAGCCTTGTTGTTTTTGAGAGAGGGCAGTATCCCAGAGCATATTGGTAAATCCTACAATAGCATTTACAGGCGTTCTTAATTCATGGCTAATGACACCCAAAAAATGCTCTTCCGATTTGCGCGCATCACTAGCAATTTGTTCGGCTTTTTGTAGTTTGAGTTCCTGTACTTTTAGGTCGGTAATGTCTCTGATAATAAGTACATAATGAGTGCAAATCGAGTCATTGTTTAAAATGGGAACAAGTGCCACGTCTACATATTTGTCGGCATCTTCTTCGGGTGTATAGTGAATAATTTTGCTCACCGATTTTCCTTCGGCCAATCTTTCGGTTGTTTTTTTCCAATCAAAATATTGCGCTGTCAGAATACAAATATCTCCCAAAACAGGAGCTTCTTTGGCTGCTGTATGGTGAAACAATTTTTTAAAGGTGTCGTTTTGGTATATGATTAAGGATTGTGCGGCATTAGAGGGGTGCGTTTTGGCTACTGCAAAGGTGTCGTGAGCATTCATGATAGAGTACTCTAGTAGCTTCAGACGCTCCTCGTTTTTGTAGGCACTGTGGGCATGAAAAATGGTGATGCCTAATATTTTGAGGTAGTTGAGTTCTCGATCTTTTATGAGGTAATCATAACAACCCGACTTCATCGCTTTTACAGCTACTTCTTCGTCTCCTTCACCTGTAAGAAAAATGATGGGAGCAGGATAGTTGAGTTGAATGACATCAAAGGCATTGCCATCGGGAAGTAGATAATCGGTCAATACCACATCAAATTGGTGGAGAGCAATTAAAGCTTCTGCTTCTTGAACAGTGGCTGCAATGCTTAGGTTAATGGGTAATTCTTCTCTTTTGAGTAATCGTTGTACTGCTTTTTGATCTACATTGTCATCTTCAATGTAAAGTACATTTAAAATCTCCATAAATTAGGTTAGTCTCATTCGACGGTATTGAAAAAAACTTGGGTAAAGAAGCGGGGCGCAATTTAGTGTGTATAATATATGAGGAGGGGGTTAGTTGCTAATAACAAGACTTTTGGTCCAGTAAGTGTAAATCACTTTTATCAAGTCCATATAATCCTTATACTTAATGGGCTTTAGCATATAACCAGCAATGCTATGTTCATAAGAACGTTTTAAATCTTGTTCATCTTTAGAGGTGGTTAAGATGATAACAGGAATGGATTTGTAACGATCTTTTTGCTTGATAATTTCAAGTAGTTCAATGCCACTCATACGCGGCATGTTTATATCTAATAAAATGAGATATGGTAGCTCTAATTCTTCCGTTCCTTCTAGCAAATCAAGTGCTTCCTCACCGTTTTCGGCTAAAAGTAAGGTATTATTAATCGCTAATTCTTTCAGTGCGCGTTTTACGGTTAACTGATCAATTAGGTCGTCTTCGACTAATAAAATGGGTTTGTTATGATGTTCATTCGTCATGCATAATGTTTTTGTAAATACTAAAAAAGAAGCTAGTACCTTCCCCCATTTTTGATTCTAACCAAATATCCCCTTTTTGGCTTTCCAAAATTTTCTTAACAATAGTTAGTCCGACACCTGTACTTTCATAGTTTTCGGCACCTTGTAAGGTTTGAAAAATTTGAAAGATTTTCTGATGGTATCTCATTTCTATACCTGGCCCATTATCTTTCACACAAAATAAATACTTATCTCCTTTATCCAGACAGTTGATATTAATTTTGACACAAGCCTTATCTTTATACTTCACCGCATTACTGATTAGATTTTGAAAAATCTGTGTAATACGTTGTCGGTCATTTTGAATAGTCGGTAATGGTGCATCAATAATTATTTCACTAACTGTTGGAGACAGATCAAGAATATCTTTTACTTCCTCAATAACCGACCCAACAGCAAAGGTGCTAATATTTTTCTTTTTACGCCCAATCCTAGAGTAGGTAAGTACTCCCTCAATGAGGTTGTGAAGACGTACAACACGTTGTTGTAATAAACGAAGATGCTCTTTGCCTTCGTCATCCAAATGAGCCGAATAATCTTCCACCAGCCAATCTGCCAGCGTACCAATGCCCCGTAAAGGTGCTTTTAATTCGTGTGAAACAATATAAGCAAAATCCGTTAACTCTTTATTGGCCCATGCCAAATCATCCATTAATTGTTGCTGTCTTATCTCCGATTTTTTACGACTACTAATATCTCTGGATACAGCAATCACATATCCACGACCTCCTAATTTTACATATTTTGCATTAACTTCCACAGGAAAAGTAGAACCATCCTTTCGAACATTTACCCCCTCTTTAAAGACATTGTCATGACTTTTTAATTCTTCAATATGTGCCTCCCAAGACCCTGGGTCTTTAAAAACAAGCTCAATATCTTGTACTTTCATCGTCAACAACTTCTCAATCGTATAACTCATTCTTCGAGAAGCCTCCTTATTCACAAATACAAAATTACCCGATTCGTCAGCTACCTGAATAGAATCGGTTGACTGATCCATGAGCTTTCTAATAATCAACAATTGTTCCTCCAATTGTCGCACCTTCTGTGACTCGTCTTCCACCATTTCAATCACCTCGTCCAAATCTTGTTCATCCAAGCCAATCAAAGGAGCCTCCTCACGGTTTACCGATAAAAGCGCATTCAAAGAACGTTTCAATTTATCTACTACCTTGTTACGTTGTTCACTTTCCTTATCTAACTGTTTATTCTTTTTATATAACTCTTGAAAACTGGCATCCATCGACTGTGTCAACAAGGTATTTTCATACTCTAGTTGATCATAAGTTGTATTAACAGCTTTGACAAAAGGCTGTAATTCATCAGGAACCTTATCTAAGCTACCATAAATTTGCACAAGTTGTTGGTACAATTTGCGATTCATTGTTATTTCAGAAGTATTAGTCAAGTTGAGTTTTTTTACTTGTCGTAAATTGTTTAATATCACATAAACACTCGAAAATATGATTATATTTTAGTTACTTCAAACACATAAATTATACCATAATAACATGTAATTTAAAAAATAAAAAGCATTATTTAGAAAGAATAGAAAGATAAAATACCTAGAAATGACTATTTTCCTCGTTTTTAACATTTTTAGGTAATCGAAATGACAAACCAGCATTGATAACATTCGAACCATAGCCCGCTTCAATATAAGCTCCCAGATGCGCTCCAAAATGGTATCTTGCCCCTACATGTCCCGAATAGCTCATCTGAGGAACAGGTACATCAACCAGTTCCTCAAAAAAAGCATCAGGGCTTTCGCCTTTTTCTTTCACACGCACCTGATTTATTCCTACTATAACTAATGCATATAATTCAATATTGTCCAACAAATTAGTGTGATACAATGCCTTGCCTCCAAAGGAAGTCACACTAATACGATAAGAGTAGTTCCCTTTTCTAGCTTCTAGCCCATTAGGTAAAATAAAAGGGATAGCAGGAACTTCAGGCGTATCCCAATAAAAAGAAGGAGTGGTTGCTACTGCATAGCCAAAATAAGGACCTACTGATATTTGACTGGTCAAGCCATAATCGTAAGCGATATTAAATTGCGGAGTTGCACGCCCTTTGCCAGATATAAATGTTTGTGTAAAAAAACTAGGAATCTTATTAAAGGTAGCAATCGAACCCGCGACTAAATTTGGATAGCCGACTCCCACCTGTAAATAATGATTGCCCTGTTGATAGGCTGATTGTGCCTGTACAGATGACAAGTGAAATGTCATATATAATAACATCATCAAAAACAAATAGGTATGTTTAAAAGGCATGGTTTTAGTATTTGGTAAAAATGATTTTATCGTCACAAAGCACTAGCAAATTCCATCATCCAATCACCCTATCATCAATAACGTTGGGCGTGTCCTGTTTTTTCCTTTTTTTGCCTGTTCATGCGTCCACGCATGAACTTCGGGCAAAAAAGGAAAAAACAGGTCGGGCTAT
>JAHDCM010000229.1 GCA_020629895.1 Bacteroidota bacterium | reverse complement strand
TCAATCACTCAATCACCCAATCACCCAATCATCCAATCATCAATAACTGGGCGTGACCTCATTTTTGTTGAAAAAAACTGCTACCAGCGAGAGGCTGGAGTGAACAGTATTTTCAACAAAAATGAGGTCGGGCTATCCGCTTGTAGTTGGCTTATAGCTACCTGTTCCGCTATATTGCCTAGCAGTGTCTTCCTTCGTCAGCCCTGCTAGGCAAAGCGTCACAAGGCATCTATTTCACCAAGCTACCGCTACTATCCCTCACGCGGTAGACGTTTGAACGATTCACGATTGAACGTCCGACGGAGTTGCCGCCAGCGTTATCGCTGGTGGTTATATTGACAAGTTTCAGCGGCTAGGCTGATTGCCCTTTGATCTCTATTATATATGGTTTTTGCTGACATTCATCGCTTTTACAAAGGTATAACGCGAAAAACGTTTGAACGATCTACAATTTACGTGCAACGAGCATACTTTTTTCACTCATTATACATGGTTAATTTCGCAATGAGTCACATCGTTAATCGTCAGACGTTAATCGTTCCATCGTTAATCGTTAATCATCAAACATGTCACTATATCAATTACTCAATCCCCTCGAATACCTACGCATCATTGGAAAGGTCTTCCAATTCATCAAGAAGCCCATCTACCAAAAATCGGAAGATAGATTTGGAAGAATTATGCAAGTACTACTGACTATTTTTATATTTGGGTTCATTTTAAAGGTGGGAGCAATGATCTTTCAAGGATTATTAGAGGGATATGGTTGGCTAGAAATAAAAAGAACCACTGGAAGGTGGAGAGATACCCTCGCTCCTTTGACTTTATTTATACTCGGAGCTTTTTTGGCTCCTATTTTTGAGGAACTGGCTTGTCGGCTTTACCTACACACTACGCGCCGTAATATCTCCATTTCCGCTGGCTTAATGAGTGCCTATTTTCTGTCCTACCCCGTATTTGACAGTTGGATACTTAATTGGGAAGACGAGTTCGGGCTAAAAATTATCTTTACACTTGGTTTGATTGCTGCCATTTATGGAGGCCTAAGTTTTATAGGAGATAAACGATTAGAACAACAATCTTACAGTCCCAATTTTCGATGGATATACTATTTTTCAGCCATTTTCTTTGGTTTTTTACACATCTCTAATTTTGTAATAACACCTGCTGCTATTGCTTTCATTGGTGTCTTAACCCTGCCACAAATTATAGGTGGTTTATTTTCAGGCTTTGCGCGTGTAAAGTATGGACTTTGGGCAAGTATTTTATTACATATTCTGAACAATAGCATTGCCTTTTTGCCAAGCTTATTAAAGGCACTATAATTAATTGTAAGAAGAATTCCGTATCTTTCGCCTCCAATTGAATAATAATATGTACAAAGCAACCGTCAACAATAAGTACCAACTAGAAATTGATCCCAATAATCCTTCCTTTTCCGATTTAATCGAACTTGCCAAAGGGAAATTCCACCTCCTAAAGGAGTATAAAAGTTATAATATCGAAGTGGTGGAGGCTGACCCAAAAACAAAGCAATTGACCCTCAAAGTAAATGGAAATACCTACCAAGTAGCTCTCAAAGATAAAATGGACTTGCTCCTCGAAAATATGGGAATCAGCAAGCTGAATACGGTCAAAGTTAATGAAATAAAAGCACCCATGCCTGGCCTCGTTCTTGATTTAAAGGTAGCAGTCGGAGATACCCTTAGCAAAGGGGATACGGTCTTAGTCCTAGAAGCCATGAAGATGGAAAATGTACTTCAGTCACCTGGTGAAGGAGTTGTTAAGAGCATTGAAGTAGAACAAGGACAGGCTGTGGAAAAAGGCCAGGTTATGATCCGCTTGGATTAATCAGTTAATTTTTTTAGAGTAGATAGGAGATAGTTTATTTCTCTTTTTGTAATACCTCTATCGCCTTACGCATTTCATCCGAAATAGGCACTTTCTCTCCCGTTTTATAATTAACCATTACTATTACTCCTTCTCCAACAGCCGCTACTTGTCCTTTCAGAACTTCACTAGTAATCATATACTCCATCACAAAGCTAGAATTACCCATTGATTTAACTTTAGCACCGACAGTAATGGTATCGGGGTAGGTGAGAGGGCGTTTAAATTGACAAGAAGTATGCGCTAAAATCGGCCCAATTCCTGTATGATTCATTTCCTTCATGGCAGCTACCGATTCAAAGTATTTAATGCGCGCCGATTCAAAGTATTTGAAATACATTACATTATTGACATGTTGAAAGGCATCCATATCGCCCCATGCAATGGGAAGGGTAATTTGTATTGGGTGATCCATGTTTTATTCGTTTATCTTATAACTTATTGCCCTTCAAGCGTTCCCAAAATAAACCCAAAAATTCCTTAATCGGCTGTTCTGGAAGTTCACGAACCTGCTTAATTTGCACCTCTCCATTTTCCTCAGAAAGTACCTTGAAAGAAAATACATAACCCGCCTGATCACCAATACCTGCCTTGCCATACTTCACATCATGCAAATACAAATCACCCTCTTTTTCTTGCATCACATAATAACCATTACTAAACCACAATAAACGATCAACCGCATAAGAAGAGGTAAGGGGAGCAATTAAAGCCTCATTACGCGGCATAAAAGTAAAGTCAATATTATCAGTCGTTTGATCAAGTAAAGAATAATAACCCAATAAATATCCATCCTCCTTTTCGGCAACACAATACCAAAGCACATTATTAAGCGGCGTAGGAGCTGTTAAGTAACGTTTATAAGTAATGTTTTCCGCAGCCAACTTTTTTTCAAAAACTTGGTTCACGGTATATTTATTAAATAAAGTAAGTCCAATATACGCGCAACTCAATCCAATGCCAATATAATTGATCCACGGACGAATTGAGTTAGTGCGACGCAAGCGAGAAGCTATAAGCAAGCAAAGCAAAAAGGGAAGGGTATAAAGCGGATCAACAATAAAGATATTATTAAGCCCCACTCGATAATCACTAAAAGGCAAAAACAATTGGGTGCCATATACCGTAAACGAATCAAGGATAGGATGTGTGAAAAGCCCTAAGAAAAAAAGCCAAACCCAATTGCGATAAGAAGGTGTTTCTGTATCTGGCAGGCTACGCGTAAACCAATCAATAAACCGAGAATAGCCGCGTTTTAAAAAGCCACTGCCTTTACGCTGCTCCAATAATTGTCGCGGTTTTACCCGATACCAATGCCATACAAACCAAGCTAAAATAGGAGCCATTAAAAAGGCAAAAATAAGCGAATGACTAATCCCTCGATGAATCGTAATCATACCCAAATCATCAATAAATGGAACTAATAATACATCCAAATCAGGAATAGTACCCGCAAAGCCGCCCCAAAGCATGGCCTTGTTACCGATTTTTTTTCCTAAAACTAGCTCACCCATCGCAGCTCCGAGGGTGATTTGTGATAATGAATCCATATAAAACGATTCTAGAGAAAGAGTTCTGCCAATACAAAAAGCGCGAAAACAACACTAGCGATGCCATTGGTAGTAAAGAAGGCAAGATTTACCTTCGATAAATCATTAGGTGTAACCAAGGTATGCTGATAATACAATAACGCGATGAATACAATTGCTCCTAACCAATACCAGCCCCCAAATGGAGCATAAATACCTATAATAATTAATAACAAAGCGCAAGCAGCATGAAGCACATTTGAAAGACGTAACGCACGTTCTTTACCCAATAGAGTAGGGATGGAGTAAAGGTCTTGCGATTTATCAAAGCCTTCATCTTGTAAGGCATAAATAATATCAAAACCACTCACCCAAAATAACACTACCAAGCCAAACAAGATAGGCAGCAGTTGAAAAGTTTCACTCACCGCAATAAAAGCTCCAACAGGAGCCAATGCCAGCCCTAAACCAAGTACAAAATGGCACAAAGCAGTAAAGCGTTTCGTATAACTATAACCCAACACAACCAACAAGGCAATAGGAGATAATAAAAAGCAGAGATCATTAATAAAATAAGTCGTAATCATAAACAACATACTATTTACAATTACAAAAAAACGCGCATCATCAGCACGAATAATACCCGCAGGAATTTCTCGTTGGGCTGTTCGCGGATTCTTCTCATCTATATCCCGATCAGCATAACGATTAAAGGCCATAGCCGCACTGCGCGCCAAAACCATGCAGATTAATACGAATACTAGCTTAATCCAAGAAAAACCGTAGCCAAAATGTTGTGTTGCCAGAAAAAATCCAATAATGGCAAAGGGAAGAGCAAAAATAGTGTGGCTAAATTTAACCAACGACAAATAATTATTAAAGCTTTTTTGAATCTCCATAGTGTAAAGAAATAGTAGTATTTAAACAGCCTACTGATAGAATGGTTCAGTGTAAAAATGGGAAATAAAAAAACGGCAAAGAAAATAAATTCTTTGCCGTCTTTTCACGTTCTATGCAAAATAGAAGCAGTGTCTCTTAATTACCTTTTGTCGTTGGTGCAGGAACGGTCTTCACTTGAGGCTGACCAGCAGGAGCCGCTTTAGCAGCAGGAGCTGGAGCATTAGGATCAGGTGTTACATCCGCCTTAATCGTTAAACGAGTTGGGTTAGGATCAGTATTCGCATTAATAGTAACTGTCTTCGTTTGCTTGTTCTTCTTACCTTTACTGTTAAACTCAACTTTGATCTCTCCCTCGCCTCCTGGAGCGATTGGGTCACGAGGCCACTCAGGTACTGTACATCCACAAGAACCTTTTGCACTGTTGATGATTAATGGCTCCTCACCAGCATTCGTAAATTTGAATACGTGAGATACTTTATCACCTTCGTCAATTGTTCCAAAATCGTGTGTCATTTCTGCAAACTCGATCTTTGTTTTAGGAGTATCATCCGCCTCAGCAGCAGCATCGGCACCAGCCGCCTTGTTAGCATCGGCAGCAGGAGTGGTTTCGGTAGTAGCAGGCTTAGATTCTACTGTTGTTTGCTCTTTTGCAGGAGCATCCGCAGAATCACCGCTTTCTTCTCCTTGAGATTGGTTACAAGCTGACATCATGAATAAACAAGTGCAAGCAACCAATAGCATACTTAAAAAACTACGTTTCATTTTGACTTGATTTTTAAAATTAAAAATGGAAATATAAATTAGTTACGTTACTTCTGAGGCGGTCTGGATTGTAAAATCAAGACCACCTTTAAATTTCAAAGACGAAAAAACAAATAAGAAAATACTTTTTCGCCCGCTGTATTACAAAAGTATAACTTAATAATGTTTTTTTCAACTAAAAGTTTAGTTTTCAGAACTAAAAACTACTTTTTAACATAAATTAAGAAAATACATTCATAAAAACCTATAAAAAAACCCGAAACGCTAGTTTCAGGTCTTTTCATTCATTATGTGTTTAGTAACAGCAGCTAAAGTAGTTTATATAGTTTGGGTCAATTCGGCCAAACATGTAGCAGCTATGGTTACTAAATATAAATACCAAAAAGTATATTTAGGCTTCTGCCAATGGCATTACCGATATGAAGGTACGATCTTTACGTCCTTTGTGAAACGTCACAGTTCCCTCAATTTTAGAGAAAATAGTAAAGTCTTTGCCCATACCTACGTTTTCACCAGGATGAAACACAGTACCTTTCTGACGAACAATGATATTACCAGGAATAGCCAATTGTCCACCATATAATTTGACACCACGACGTTTACTTTCTGAATCTCTACCGTTTTTCGAGCTACCTTGCCCTTTCTTATGAGCCATAGTTGTAAATTTAACAGTTATAAAATTGTGTGAAAGATCCTATTATAAGAATACACAATTATACAATAGAATTAATCTTGATTTTCGTCAATGCTTGACGATGACCGTTTTTCTTACGGAATCCTTTTCTTCTTTTTTTGCGGAAAACAATTACTTTGTCTCCTTTTAAATGTTCTAGCACTTCAGCTTTTACGGATACACCTCCCAAAGTAGGGGTTCCTACACGTACACCTCCATCTTCACCAGAAGTCAATAAAACTTTATCAAAACTTACTTCTGAACCAGCTTCTTCTTGAAGACGATGTACAAAAATTTCTTGTCCAGCTTCCACTTTAAACTGTTGGCCAGCGATTTCTACAATTGCAAACATAATTTTAAAATTTTCGAGTTGCAAAGGTACAAATAGAATTTATAAGAAGCAATAAATTTGATAAAAAACGATTATAAGAAATGGCATAAAAAGAAAAAGCAGTAGAAGGAAGGGCTTAAAATGAGTACAGGCTGGCAGCAATTACGCTTACCAGCCTGCCAATCTCCCAAATTTACATTACAAATTTAATAAAAAAAGAAAGGGAAAACAAATATCTCCTCATTCTCCCCATCATCCCATTTATCCCGTCAGCCATTCTCCC
>JAHDCM010000228.1 GCA_020629895.1 Bacteroidota bacterium | reverse complement strand
CGGTGTCTTCCGCTGTCAGCCCCGCTAGTCCTTGCTTCACAAAAGCAGCCATTTCACCAAGCTACCGCTACTATCCCTCACGCGGTGGACGATGGAACGATTTACGATTAAACGTCCGACGGAGTTGCCGCCAGCGTCATCGCTGGTGGTAATACTTACAAGTTTCAGCCGCTGGTTGATAGCCTTCCATTTCACATTATATGTAATTTGTATTCACCTATTGAACCAGTTCTTCCAAAACATCCTGCAAATTTTTCTGTGTCAGGTTCATTCTAATTTTGCCTTTCTTTGCGATAGAAATCTTTCCACGTTCTTCAGACACAATCAACACCTGTGCATCAATATTTTCGGTAATTCCTACTGCGGCACGGTGACGCATTCCAATTCTAGTAGGTAAGTCAGGGTTTTCGGATACCGGTAATATACAACCCGCCGCCATAATTTTTCCATCTGCAATAACCATTGCCCCATCATGTAGTGGGCTACTCTTTGAAAAAATACTTTCTACCAGTTTACTTGAAATGGCTGCGTCAATCGTGACGCCTGTACTCTCAAAAAAGCCCTTTTCACTAGCATCTGTAAACACAATCAAGCTCCCCGTTTTGGTAGCAGCCATATTGGTAATACTTTTCGTTAAATCCTCTCGTATTTTTTCCAATTGATGTTCGTCTCTTGTTTTGCGATTAAACAAACTCTGCCAAAAATTCTGTTTACCAATACCACTACCACGCCCAATATAAAATAAAAAACGGCGTATCTCTTGTTGAAAAACAATGACTAAAATAATAAATCCTAAATCTACAAATCGTTCAAAAATAGTATGTAGCAACTTCATATTCAGCCAATTCACTAGCGCGTATATCAAGTACACCAGCAAAAAGCCAATAAATATATTGAAGGCAAGGGTTCCCCGCAACAGTCGATAAAACTGATAAAACAATAGCCCTACTAGTAAAATGTCTACGACATCCCACACGCCAATGTCCAAAAATCCTATTTTTACTATAAATTCCACTAATATAAATTCGTACCATTCATAAAGGTAATCATTTTAAGTACTTCACTCGCAGCTTGTACATCATGAACACGTAAAATAGAAGCCCCACGTAATAAGGCGAGGGTATGTAACACACTTGTACCATTCAATGCTTTTTCAGGCGAGGTCTTCAACAATTTATAGATCATTGATTTTCGAGAAATACCGACCAATAAAGGTAGTCGAAAAATCTTAAATTCTTCTAAACGATCTAATAAGGTATAATTCTGGACGAGTGTTTTACCAAACCCAAATCCCACATCTAAAATGACATCTTTTACGCCTAACTGTTTTAGTTGGGCAGTCTTTTTGATAAAAAATGTTAAAACATCTGCTACAACATCTTGATATTTTGGTGCATGTTGCATCGTTTCGGGCCGTCCTTGCATGTGCATTAAGATATAAGGCACTTGTAAATCGGCTACCGTAGCTAATAAATCTTCATCTAAATTCCCTGCCGAAATATCATTGATAATATGCGCACCCGCTTCTATCGTTTTGCGCGCTATGACACTCCGAACTGTATCCACTGAAATAAATGCATCGGGAAAATGCTTGCCTATCAACTCGACCACTGGAAGCACGCGATCCAGTTCTACACTAGCTTCTATCACTTCTGCGCCTGGCCGAGATGACATCCCTCCAACATCAATAATACTTGCTCCTTCTTCTAGCATTCGACCTACTTGATCAACTATTGCCTGCTCCGATTGGTACCTTCCTCCATCAAAAAAGGAGTCGGGAGTAACGTTTAAAATGCCCATTATTTGAGGAAATGACAAATTCAATAACTTTCCTCGGCAATTTAATGTCTTATTTGGAATGAAAAATGTATTTTTATGCATTCAAAATATTGTTTCAACTAAACAATTAGTTTTACAACTATTCTTTTAGTAGATTTGTTAAGTCAAAGTCATTTATCAAATTTACGATAAGAAAAATTATAAATACCATTATGAACATTTTTTCACTCACCGGACTAATCGCACTTTTAGCAGTAGGAGTAACGATTATTTTTTATTTTATTCGCAAACCTGAAAATCTAGCCATAGAATATCTCAAAAACTTTTTGGGTACCTTCTTTATATTTTCGGGTGTTGTAAAGGCCATTGATCCTATTGGTACCTCTATTAAATTAGAAGAGTATTTTACCATCTTCACTGAATATGTTCCCTTCTTAGAACCATTATGGAATCTTTGTGCTAGTTTAGCTTTGCCAATAGCTGTTTTTACAATTGTACTAGAAATTGCATTGGGTATCTCTTTATTATTAGGCACCTTAAAACGCTCTACCCTCTTTTTGTATGTAGGGCTAATCATTTTCTTTACCTTCCTGACTGGCTTCTCTGCTTGGACAGGCAAAGTAACGGATTGTGGTTGTTTTGGAGATTTTGTAAAATTAAAGCCTTTCGAGTCCTTTATTAAGGATTTATTCTTGATGGTGATTGTATTTATAGTTGTATTATTCCATAAACATGTACGTTATATTTTTAAAAATGTACCATCACTTATTTTGTTGGGGGTATTAAGTTTAGCTAGTTTGGCTTTCTGTTACCGTAATATCAGTAATTTGCCAATTGTTGATTTTAGGGCTTACCAGAAAGGAACTGATCTAATTAAAGGTAAAGATGACAGCAATTTAAATCCTGGCAAATCAATCAAACTATATACCTTAGAAAACGCAACTACTGGCGAATCGAAACAAATTGATTCGGACGAATATATGAGTTCTGGTATTTGGAAAGATAAGACCTGGGTATTAAATAAAGATAAGACCGAAATACAGGTCATTGAAGAACCAGAACTACCCAAAATTAAAGACTTCTTTATTTATGATGCTGATGGGAATGAGATACAAGATGAAATGCTAGATGCGCCAGGTTTTAAATTATTGGTTCCTGCTTATGACATCACCAAAACATCTTCAGATGACTTTAAAGCCATCAACGAAATTGTGTCTAAATCGGGGCTTCAAACGTATGGCATCACTGCCTCTGATATTGCAGAAGCACAAACGAAGTCGGGTAGTTTGTACACTTTCTATAACCTTGATGCGACGCCTATCAAAACTATGATTCGTGCCAACCCTGGCTTAGTTCTCCTTAAAGGGGGCGTACTAGTCGATAAATGGCATGGCAACCACGTACCTAGTTGGGAGGAAATGAAGAAAATGCATGGGATAAAATAGTCTTCCCAGAGGGGTAGGTTTCAGGAGTCCAGCATCCATCTTCTGAATCAACTTTAATTACATTATTAGTAAAGATACTGACCTCTTATAAATGAATAAAACGCTGATTCCTGTTTCCTGAAACCTAAAAAAATAATTAATGTTAAGCTTCATCACCAAACGTATTCTCTACGGTATTTTCGTCCTATTTGGCGTAATATTCATCGTCTTTTTTCTATTTAATGGACTAGGAGACCCTGCCCGTTTAACACTCGGACAACGCGCGGATGTAGCAACATTGGAAGCGGTTAATAAAGAACTTGGTTTGGACAAACCGCGTTCTATACAATTTTTGATGTACCTCAATGATGTATTACCTATATCGGTACATGAGGACAATACGAACAATCAAGAAAAATACAACTATACAAAACTGTTTGGTATAGGGGGTGGCAATGCACTGGTGGTAAAAGCCCCTTATTTGCGGCGTTCCTATCAAAGTAAACGGCTTGTTTCGGAAATGATTAGTGAAGCAATTG
Source organism: Bacteroidota bacterium (assembly GCA_020629895.1). Lineage (GTDB taxonomy): Bacteria > Bacteroidota > Bacteroidia > Chitinophagales > UBA2359 > JAHDHP01. Next base: position 2,682 of record JAHDCM010000228.1, on the reverse strand, counting down.
TGCCTACTGCTTGCTTGGCTATCGCCTCTATTATATTAGCGACCATTATAGGTATTACACTTGGTGTTATAGCTGCTTTGAAGCAATTTAGCTTTATTGATAACTCTATCCTCGTCACATCGGTATTAGGTATTTCTCAACCCTCCTACTTTTCGGGTATTATTTTAGCCCTTATTTTTGGTTATTGGTTACATGATTATACAGGTCTAAACTATACAGGGCAACTCTTTGAAGTCGATGATTTTGGAGACCGACATTTGGCCCTTAAAAACCTAATACTACCAGCCTTAGCACTTGGAATTCGCCCTATTGCGATCATTGTACAACTTACAAGAAGCTCTGTTTTAGATGTCTTATCTCAAGATTATGTGCGAACCGCTTATGCCAAAGGTCAAAGTAGATTTAAGGTGATTGCTAAACACGTTTTACGCAATGCACTCAATCCAGTCATGACGGCCATTTCTGGTTGGTTGGCAGCCATTTTAGCTGGTGCATATTTTGTAGAAATTATATTTGACTATAAAGGACTTGGTTACTTAACGATCACAGCACTTAACAACCTCGATTTTCCTGTTGCAATGGGTTCTGTTTTGTTTGCTGCTGTTATCTTTGTGGTCGTCAATATTATTGTTGATATTCTCTATGGTGTACTTGATCCACGAGTACGACTTAAAAACTAAACAATTATGATATTCCCTGTTGGTGATGACCAAGTAATTGGAGGAAGCAAGCCCCTATTTTCCTACCTATTCTTAGGTATTAATGTATTGGTCTTCTTGTTTCAGTTTTCATTAGACCCTGAAACACTCAATGCATTTATCTATACCTATGGCTCTTTACCTAGTGAAATATCACAAGGAGTCGATTTATATACGCTCATCACTTGTATGTTTTTACATGGTGGTTGGATGCACCTCATTGGGAATATGATGTTTTTATGGGTTTTTGGTGATAATATTGAGGCAACTATTGGCAATGCAGCTTTTTTATTTTTCTATCTGGCAGGCGGAATAGCTGCTTCTGCTGCACATATTCTGATTGACCCCACTAGTAGCATTCCTACGGTGGGAGCAAGTGGAGCCATTTCTGCTATCTTGGGCGGTTACCTGATTATGTTTCCCCGTTCTCGCGTAAAAATGTTGGTCGTTTATTTCTTCCGTACCTTCACCTTACCTGCCATCTTCTTCCTCGGTTTCTGGATTGCTCAACAGCTTATTAGTGGGTTTATGTCGCTTGGTAGTGATGGGGCTGGTGTTGCTTGGTGGGCGCATATTGGCGGTTTTTTCTTTGGTGTTGCTGCTGGCTTATTCTTCCGTTTCCGTTATCCTGATGTAGAGCTTACCAATCGACATGAGGCAGTGTATTATGCAGAGGAACGGAGACGCGGCCCGTTTTAGATATGTAATGTGCGATTAAACTTGTTTTCTCTTTATTTCCCCAAAAACTGACCATTTTTGTATTAAAAATTATTGATCATTTCCATTGATTGGACGATCTTCGCACATACTATAACAAATCAATTATGTCCTTTCTCTCCCAACACATTTATCTACTCGGCTTTATGGCCTGTGGAAAAACAAGTACTGGCAAACGATTATCTAAAATTGCGAAAGCTCACTTTCGAGATTTAGATTGGATGATTGAGCAAAAAGCTGGTTCTAGTATTCCTGCCTTATTTGAACAAAAAGGCGAAGCTCACTTTCGTCAATTAGAACAATTTTGCTTACAGGAAACTATTTTAATGCCTCCTTCGGTTATTGCCACAGGAGGCGGCACTCCTTGTTTTTTTGAGAACTTGCAAACCATCCTTCAACAAGGAAAAAGCATTTATTTACAAGCCTCCCCCCGTTTCTTAACACAACGTTTAATTAAAGAAAAAGAACAACGTCCTTTGGTGCATCATTTTAATAATGAAGCTGCCCTAGAAGCTTATATTGAAGAAAAGCTAGAAAGTCGTCGTCATTTTTATGAGCAGGCCGACTATATTGTTTCTATTGAAGCCTTTCGCCCTAAAGACTTAGCCCCCGAAATTTGGGAACTCGTAAAAGAGGGTTCCCACAATTAACCACTATCAACTATCCTAATATGGATGTAGTGGTTATTTATTCAAAACAAAAACCATTACATCATGAATTATACTAGACTTAGTAAAACTATTTCCAAAGCTCTACGCCATAAACCAGAGCAATTTGGTATTGAACTCGACCAAGAAGGTTGGACTACTTTGGAGCAGCTTTTTAAAGCGCTGGGTAAGCGCAACCCTGAATGGCGTGACCTCACCGAACAAGACCTCCAAGATATGATGGAGGCTGCGAATAAAAAGCGGTATGAAATCAATCATGGTCGTATTCGTGCGTTTTATGGGCATTCGATTCAGCAAAAAATCCATAAAGTAGCGGTGACCCCTCCTGATGTTTTATATCATGGCACTCCTCGTAATATTATCCCTATCCTACAAGAAGAAGGACTCAAACCAATGTCTCGACAGTATGTGCATTTGTCGGGCGATATTGGTACGGCTAGTGTTGTAGGAAAACGACGTGATCGAAAGCCTGCTATTTTGCGGGTGAAGGCGCGCGAGGCCTTTGAGGCAGGTATTTCTTTTTATGTGGAGAATGACCAAATTTGGTTGTCGGAACCGATACCCGCGGAATTTATTATTTTTCCGAATTGATGTGCGAG
>JAHDCM010000227.1 GCA_020629895.1 Bacteroidota bacterium | reverse complement strand
TTGTTAGCAAATAGTCTAGCAATATTTGATCAATTTATTTTTTCATCTTTACTAACTCTGCAATCACTGTTTTCCCTCCTTTTACCCTTTCCTCAAGCTTCACTTTTACCTTTGCATTAAGGGGTAAGAAAATATCGACTCGTGATCCTAATTTGATAAAGCCTAGCTCACCGCCTTGCTGCACCTGTTCGCCCTCATCGAGATAATTGGAAATTTTACGCGCTAATTTACCTGCTATTTGGCGAACCAAAATTTCGGCATCTGAACATTCAATCACACTCGTAAAACGTTCATTTTCAGTAGAAGATTTGGGATGCCAAGCAACAAGATAATCACCTGGATGATACTTGGTGTACTTGACAGTGCCACTAATGGGATTGCGATTGACATGTACATTGGCGGGCGACATAAAGATAGACACTTGTATGCGTTTATCTTTAAAATACTCTGGTTCTTCTACTTCCTCAATTACTACAATTCGCCCCTCAGCAGGTGCCAATATTAATTGGTCGTCTAATTGATCTAAGATATAGCGTGGAATACGAAAAAAGGAAACAAGAAAAAGAAAAAAGAACACCGATACCCACAAAAAAATCATGGTACCGAGTGTATTTCCAAAGAAATTCCAGAGTAATACATTTATGAGGATAAGTGCTACACCTACAATGGATAGCATCTTAAATCCTTCTCGATGAATGGTCATAATAAAATAATAAGTTAAAAGTTTTCATTAAGTACTTACCACAAATATAGGAAGGAAAAAATAAATGGTATAGCAAAAATAAAGGCATCAAAACGATCTAAAATGCCTCCATGTCCTGGTAAGATATTTCCAGAGTCTTTGACCCCTAAACTACGTTTGAGTAAAGATTCGATTAAATCGCCAATACCTCCAAAAATAATGGCGATGATCGCAATTCCGAACCATTCGGTAGTGGTGAAGCCTCCCAAAATCTGATCTACCAAAAACATGACAATAAACACTGCCACTGCTCCCCCTGCCGATCCTTCCCATGTTTTTTTGGGCGATACACGCTCAAAAAGCTTCGTTTTACCAAATCGACGGCCTGCAAAATAAGCTCCTGTATCATTGACCGAAATCAATAACAAGATGCCCAAAATACGCACAGGCTCAAAGCTATATTCATAATTAGCAATTCCATTAACGAGTGCTAAGGGGAGGGTAATATATAAAATGCCTGTGAGATTGAGTGATAAACGGATAAATGGATTGGGCGCACCCGAAAATAGCTCTTTAATAAATAAAGCAGATAGTATTGGTAACACCCAAGCGACATTTTGAATACTAATTAAGCCCAAACAAGCTCCTCCAAGCACTGCGTAGATGATACCACTTACGGTGGTCATAATCATCTTTTCCTCCAACGGAAGTGGATGATTGTTCACAGGATACCGATCAATTAGTGTTAAATACTCCCATATAGCAAGTATGTTGATCAATAAAAATAGCAAAAACAAACTATTGATGCTATAAAATATGCCTGTAATCATGACTGTCAAGAAAACAGCAGCGGTCATCATCCGCGTCAATAAATCTGAACTCATTGGCTTGCTTTTAGTAGTTCATTTTAGTAGTCTTTCTAGTTAAAACGCCCCCTCTTTTAGAATTGTTTGGGCGCGTTCTACATCTTCAGGAGCAGTATATAACTCTATCTCCCCAAAGGTACCATAAGCAGAGTCTTTTTTATTAAGAATGACCGCTTTAATCTTTTCGTCGGCCAGCATAGTTCTAGCTAATTCTACTAAATAATTTTCTGTATTACTATAAATTTTCACCCAGTTGTTGTTCATGATATTTAGATTTAAAGGTTTGTTGATAGAACACATACATGCAAGCTCCAAAAATAGCGGTTCCTATTAGCACTGCAAACCAGGGCATTTCTTGTGCTTGTTCCATTGCATTTTCGGGAAGCTCAATCCAACCTAGATGAACTGCTAGTACTTGCAGTCCATTGTTTAAAAAATGGGCAATAATCGGATACCAAAGGCTTCCTCCCCAATAAAACAAATAACCAAGTAAGGCTCCAAGCACCATTCTTGGTAAAAAACCATAAAACTGAAAGTGAATAAAACTAAAGATAAAGGCACTTAGCCAAATAGCAAGATGCGGACGTTTGCTCCATTCGCGTAGTAAACGCTGTAAAGAACCTCTAAACAGCAATTCCTCCCCTACGGCAGGTAATACAGCCATCATCAACATATTGATTAACAAATCGACGGAACCATTCATTGACAAAAACGCATTGATCATGTCAGCCGTTTGTTCTTCCATACTTCGCAGTACTTGTTCAAAACTACTCAACGAAGCAGGTAAGCTCATCGCTTGGTTGATCTCTACCATCCAATTGACGAGCGGCATAGCGGCCAATAAGGCAAAAGTAGCCAGCACTACTCCCAAAGGCTTGACCCCTTGTAAGAGTCGTGAGTAGGCATAACGATTGCCTGTTTTTAACCAACTAAAAATCAATGCTGGAATAATAAATATAAATAGGCTGGAGAGTATTTGAATCATTTTCATCATTTGCAACTCTCCCCGACTAAGATCGCTAGGGTTCATGCCTGCTAACTTGGTAATATCGTATCCAGCAGCTAAGGCTATTCCGATAGAAATGAACTGCCCGACGATCAAACAGCCAAAGCAAATCAGAATCAAGTACATGAACTGTAATACGTAACTATCGTTATTTATATTCCGCATAGTATCTAATTAATTTGCGTAAATTTACAATTGGTTTGCGGCATTATCCATATAAGTCGCCAATTATCTATAAATCTTACAATCAATCGAATAAAGTGGTAAAGATAGCGAATATAGAATTAGGAAACTTCCCTTTGTTGCTTGCTCCTATGGAAGATGTGAGTGACCCGCCCTTTCGTGTCTTGTGTAAACGGTTTGGAGCCGACATGATGTACACTGAATTTATATCCAGTGAAGGACTCATACGAGACGCACGTAAAAGTGTGCAAAAACTCGATATTTACGAAGAAGAACGCCCCATCGGCATTCAAATTTTTGGAGCCAATCTCGATTCTATGCGCCGTTCAGCAGAAATTGTAGAAGCGGCAAAGCCCGAATTGCTAGATATTAATTATGGTTGTCCTGTAAAAAAGGTCGTTTGCAAAATGGCAGGCGCGGGTATTTTACAGGATATTGATTTGATGGTCAAATTGACCGACCACATCGTAAAAAGTACGAAACTTCCTGTTACAGTAAAAACGCGTCTAGGCTGGAATGATGATACCAAATTTATTGTAGAAGTTGCCGAGCGATTACAAGATGTAGGCATCAAGGCCATTTCTATTCATGGACGTACTCGTAAACAGATGTACAAGGGTGCTGCCGATTGGACGTTAATCGGACGTATAAAAGATAATCCAAGAATGCATATTCCTGTATTTGGCAATGGAGATGTAGATTCGGGGCCTAAAGCCCTCGAAATGAAGCAAAAATATGGGGTAGATGGTATCATGATTGGACGTGCCTCTATTGGTTATCCGTGGATTTTTAGGGAGGTAAAACACTATTTAGAAACAGGTGAAGAACTCGCTCCGCCTACTGTTGTTGAACGCGTAGATGCGGCACGTGAACACCTGCGTCGCTCTATCGAATGGAAAGGTGAGAAGTTAGGCATTTTGGAAATGCGTCGCCACTACACCAATTATTTTAGAGGTTTTCCTAGCATCAAACAGTATCGCATGAAACTAGTTACTAGCCTTGATGCCAATGAGTTATTTGATACACTCGACCTCGTACAATCTATTTATGCTAATGAGGAGGATAAAGTAGTCCTGATTGTATAAAATAACGAAGCGTTTTAAAAAAAGTAAGTATTCAGCGGGAAAAACAAGCCACTCATAAGTCTTTCTTATGAAGGCTCTTGTTTCCTGTACCTTTTTCTTACTTTTTTAATTACGTTACTCATGAAAGCTAATCTTACTTATATTCTTCTATTCCTGCTTTTACAAATCCTTACTTCTACTAGCTACGCCCAAACCAATGAACCGTTCTGGAATTCTGACTTACAACGAATTGCCAAAACCGAAAGTCGCCCCGACTGGGTTTATTTTAAAGAAGGTAGCAACCTTGATCCTAGCACCATTTTCAAACAACAAAAATCTGCCTTCCAACTTCGTGCAGCAGATGAAATGCGCTTAAAACGTACCGATGTAGATGATTATGGTTTTAGCCACCATCGTTATCAACAATATTACAAAGGCATTCCCGTAGAATATGGCGAGTATATTGTGCATGCTCGCAATGGACGTAGTGAAAAAGCTAATGGCTCTCTTGGGCTAAATATCAACCTCTCTCCTACTCCCCAATTATCCGAAAAACAAGCTTTAGAATTTGCACTAAAGTATGTCAATGCAAAGGTGTATAAATGGGAGGTGCCTGCTGAGGAGGAATTTATTAAGGGAGTATCTGGAAATCCTAATGCAACTTATTATCCACAAGGGGAATTACTCATTGTGAATAAGAAATACTATGACCAATCGAAGGAAGATGATTATGTATTGGCGTATAAATTTCCCATTGAAAGCCAGTTGCCTAATGATGGACGAATGGTGTATGTGAGTGCGGTGGATGGGAGTATAGTTGGAAAAAGTTCGATGTATTTGTTTTGTAATGGTAATTGTCAAAATGGAACAGATGTACAGACATTATTTAATGGAGTTCAAACTATTGAAAATGGAGACTATAAACTGCATGATCTGTGTAGAGCTGACTCATTAAATACTAGAGGGGCAGATATTAGAGGTTTGTTTTACAAATTACCAACAGATAACAATACCAATTGGCTACTAAATGATACACTTTCAAAGTATGCTAGTGCCCATTGGGCAGCTGAGGTGACTTACGATTACTTCTGTGAAAAACACAATCGGCAAAGTTTTGATGGACAAAATGGAAAGATGAATCAATATATTAGTTATTTAAATAGAGATAAGGATAATGCACATTACTATCATAATAATTATATTGACATTCTATATCTAGGGTTACCTGATGATAGAGCTATATTTCCTTTAGTATCTCTTGATATTGTAGGCCACGAATGGACACATGGAGTTATTCAGACTACCGCAGGTTTAAGAGCTGGTTACTCAATGACTAGAGCATTAAATGAATCTTTTGCGGATATTTTTGGAACTATGATTGAATTTTATGGTCAAGAATTATATGATCCTAATAATCCTGGAGATTATCAAATTGGAGAAGACGTACTATCTGTAGGAGATAAGTTTAGAGATATGGGTAACCCCAAGTCTGTTGGACACCCTGATACTTATAATCAAAATCCATGGGATATAACTAAGCCATATAATATAGCTGCTATCCCCAATTACTGGTTTTATCTATTAGCAGAAGGAGGAAGTGGCACAAATGACAATGGATACAATTATAATATTAGTGGTATAGGAAAGGAAGATGCAGCAAGAATTGCCTATAGAAACTTAACAACTTATCTAACAAATGACTCACAATTTACTGATGCAAGAATAGGTTCTGTTGAAGCTACTATTGATTTATTTGGAGAATGTTCATATGAATTAGAACAAGTAACGCAAGCCTGGAATGCTGTTGGTTTTCTAGGAAAATTTAATTTTTTACATAATACCGATATCCAAACATGTGGCAATTCAGCACCTAACTCTGAAATTTATTATTTATCAAACACCAATATATATTTAGGCGATAATCATTGTTATAATCCAAATAAAGAAGCAGGTGTATTTGACAATAGCACTTTTGTTGCTAAAGCAGGAGAATCTATTGTTATTGACTCAAAATTCTGTGTAGAACTAGGCTCTACATTCCATGCCTATATTAAAGAATGTGATGGAACTTATTACCTCAAATCAAAACCATCCTCCCAAACCCAACTAAAAAGTATAAACGTAAAAATACCACCAACCGCCTCCCTCACCACCTCTCCCAACCCCTTCACCCACCACACCAATATCACCTTCGAACTGAGTCAAGCGCAAACAGTGAGTTTGGCAGTGTATGATGTAACAGGTAAGTTGGTGCAGCAATTGGTCAATCAAGAAGGATTAGAGGCGGGTGAATATCAATTTTTATTTGAGGGAAGCGGTTTACTGCCGGGCATGTACTTTTGTTCATTGCGCACAGCAGAGGAGGAGGTGACGAAGAAGTTGATGTTGATGAAGTAGTTTTTGTGTGATACCTTTGTAAAAGAAAAGCATGTCAGAAAAAAGCATATATAACGAAAAATGAAAAGCAAACAGCCAGAGGCTGTTGTCTGTTAACAAAACCACCAGCGATGACGCTGGCGGCAGCCTAATTCATTCAATCATTCAGTCAACCACTCATTCACTCATTGGCTACCGCGTGAGGGATAGTAGTGATAGCTTGCCAAAACAGAAGCATAGTGAAGCAATGCC
>JAHDCM010000226.1 GCA_020629895.1 Bacteroidota bacterium | reverse complement strand
TCGTTCAAACGTTTACCGCGTGAGGGATAGTAGCGGTAGCTTGGTGAAGTAGAAAGGTTGTGAAGCTTTTGCTGGCAGGGCTGACGAAGGAAGACACTGCCAGCAAAGATAGCTGAACTCCTTTTCTACGAGCTAACTACAAGTGGATAGCCCGACCCTCATCACAAAAGCGCAGTAGAAGTACAGCGATAGCTGTTTCTATTGCGCTTTTGTGATGAGGGGCACGCCCAAGAAACGATAATGGTATTCTTTTAGATTACGTTTGAGAGGTTTCTTTTTTCTTATCTTCTTCGCTGATACCTATTTCAATTTCTTCTTTGATGGTGGCTCGTGCTTGGTTGAATTCTCGGATTCCTCGTCCTAGTCCGCGTGCTAATTCGGGGATTTTTCGTCCGCCAAACAAGAGTAGGATGACTAGAAATATGACAATAGCTTCTGAGTAGCCAATGAATAATAAGTGCAATTCCATAATGTTGACATTTATTTTGATACAAAGTTACGCTTTTTATAGCCTTGTTCAAAACTTAAATCGTTTGCTTGGATGTAGGAGGTATTAGACGCTTTTGCGCAACCATTTGATAGGGTTGACCTTTTTCTTGCCTTCCCAAACTTCTAGGTGAACGACGGTGCCTCCTTTGTTGGTATTGGTGTAGGCAGTTCCGATGGCTTGTTGCGAGCTAACGCGGTCTCCTTCGTTTACTTTGGTCGTTTTTAGATTGGTATAAACGGTAAAATGATTGCCGTGTTTGACGATGACTGCCCATTGGAAGGTCGGGGTGTATATTTTTTTGGTAACAACGCCTTCGAAAACGGTGTAAACAGTGGCTCCTTTGTTGGTGTTGATGTCGATTCCGTTATTGGTGATGGTGATGTTTTTGAGTACGGGGTGTGGGTGGGTGCCAAATTTTCCAGTGATTTGCCCAGAACGCACGGGCCAGGGAAGGCTTCCTTTTTTTGCTTTGAAGGATTTTCCTGATGGGGCAAGGTCGCGAGGTGCCGCTAAGGTTTTAAGAGTATTATTTTTTTCTTTATTGGGTGATTTATCGGCAACTACATTTTCTTGCCCTTGCAGGGGGCGTGCAGCGACTGTTTGTGTTGCTTTTTTTTGTGTTGTTGCGATAACAGCTTTTGCTTTTCCGATTTTAGCCCCTGCAATTGCTTGTTTTTTGGCGGCGTTGCTTGCTGTTTTTTGACTAGCTATACGGGTACGTTCTTTTTTTGCTTGTTCTAATTGTGCTAATCTATTTTGTTTTTCTTGTGCTGCGAGTCTGTCACGTCTTTCTTGTGCTGCTTTTTTAGCAAGGCGTTCTTGCTCGGCTTTTTTAGCTGCTATTTCTTGTTCGATATGCATGGCTATTTGGTTTTGCAAATTGGTTTCTGCTTCTTTAGTGATTTCCCAATTTTGCTTTAGCTCTTTGGATTGTTTTCCTAGTGCAATAATCAGTTGTTCTTTATTTTTTTTGTCAGCGACTAGTTGTTGTTTTATTTGTTCTTGTTGGGTTAGTAGCGTTATTTTTTCTTCTTTGTTATGTTCTAGTCTCTGAATATTTTGGTAAAGGGTATCTTGTATGGTTAGTAGCTCATCGAATTGTTTGCGACGGTGATCGCTATATGATTTGACGTATTTATAGCGTCTATAAGCATCGTTAAAATCTTCGGAAGAGAATAGAAAGGCTAATTTGCTATAAGAGTTTTGTGACATGTAGGTATTTCGGATGGTATTGGCATAATCATTTTGCAAGTTGCCGACTCTATTCGAAATCGTTTGTATTTCTTGTTCTGCTTGTAAGATATTTTCTTTGAGTTGTTGAATTTGCAGGTGATATTGATCGATTGCGTCTTGTTGTTTGGTGATTTTTACTTTCAGGAGTCCTAACTCATTGACGCTTTTTTCTTGATCTTCTTTCGTTTCCTTTTGAAGTTGTTCAATAGATTTTAGTTCGTCTTGAAGATTCTTTTTTTTGTCTTCTAGTGCTTTTCTTTGTGGAGAAAAACTAAACAATAGCAGGCATACTACTAGCATTAGTAGTGTAGAAACGTAAGCTTTATTCGATGCGCTCATAACTAGCTTTTAGGGGAAAGGGGAATTTAAGAGCTTTATTTGGAGTTTCTACCTTCGAAAAGTTTATATCGGCTGCAATGGTATCAGGAATATAGATACGTAGCTTTCGTTGGTAGGCGAAAAGCTTGTCGTTTATGGCTTGGTAATCATCAAGCTTCATGTTTACTTGACGATTATTTGCCTGATCCTGTACTTTCATAGATGAATAGGTATAATTATTGACATCTATGTTGGCAGAGACAGCAATGGAGCTATCCTGCATTGCTAACTGATAAGTGGCTTCATCTAGGGCAGTTAGGCGCGGACGTTTATTGGGTAAAGTGGGCATTTGCCCAAGTATAATGTCTTGAAGCGTATGGAAGTCGATGGGGTAACCGACTAATTCCTCTACGTAATCAATACTTTTAGGGTAATATTTTTTTCCAAAACGATCAATGACCTTGATGGAGTCGGGGGTAATGAGTGCGTAAGCAAGTGGTAGTTTGACAAAACTGGGATAAACAGTCATCCAAATCAGACTATCTTGTCGTATTCGGATATCTGCTCCAAGTTGTTGTTTCATGCCTAGCCCGTCAAATCCTATTTTGGTTTTTGCTTTGAACCATTTTGGAGTAAAAGCATTTGCCAAGACTTGTTCCATTACTTGGTCTTCGAGGCGTTCTTGTTTTTGTTGTGCTTTTTTAGCGATTCTTTTTTTTGAACAAGCACTAGCAAATAATAAACAACTTGCTAATAGTGTCCAAAGGAGTAGCTGCGAGAACGAGGTCTGGTATTTCATATTTGGTTGGACGGTACTCACCCACTAGTCGATTAAGCGGCGAGAACTAATTTTTTGATCGAGTCGTGTTGCGTCTCCTCCTTTTTCTTTGGCTTTATTCCAGTATTGCACTGCTCCATCAATATCATTTAATTTAAAAAGGGTATCTCCGTAGTGTTCGAGTATGGTAGGATTGTTATTTCCGTTGTTATTTAGTGATTTTTCGATCCATGTTTTGGCATCACCATATTTTTTCTGTTTGAATAAAATCCATCCATAGGTATCAAAGAACGATGAGTTGTTAGGAGATAGTTCGATACTTTTTGCAGACATTTCTGCTGCTTTATCTAATTTATCACCACGTAGAGAAAGGTAGTAACTAAAATTATTTAAAAGCGTTGGGTTACTAGGGTTTAGTTCCAAAGCCTTTTCATAACTTTTATCTGATTTCTCAAATTCTTCCATTGAGTGATAGGTTTCACCCAATAAGCCATAAATCTCACCTGCCAACTCTTTATCTCCCACACTAATCATACCACCTCTCTTCAAAGTCTTCACAGCTTTCTCATAATTTTTATTTTGGTAGTAAGAAAGTCCACTAAAATAGTAAGGAATAGGCTGATTTGGGAATAGGGAGATCATTTCTTTACTATCTTTTAACAATAGGTCGTAATCGTCTAACTCATATTCGACCCAAAGAATGTTCTTCCATATATCTAATTGGTCAGGATCAATTTCTACGGTTTGCTTAAATGCTTGTAAAGCTTCGCGCTTTTTATTACAATTAAATAACAAATTGCCATAGAAAGTATGGGCAGTTGCGTTGTCATTGTATTGTTTAACAACTCCTTCTGTTAGTTGGATGATATGCTGATTTTCGGCTGGATTTTTTAGATCAATAGACTGTGCATATTGTTTTAAAATTTCGATTTTACGATCCAATCCTGCCTCTGAGTTTGCTAACATTTTTTTCATTTCAGCTAAGTACTCCTCATCATTTCCTTCTTTTCGTAAAGTATCTGCCACCTTTAGTTTGGCTTCAGTATTTTCAGGATCAATTTCCAGAATTTTTTCATAATGTACCATTGCCTCTTCATTGCGTTGTAAGCTCATTAGTAACTCAGCGGCCATAAATCGGTATCGAATATCCGTAGGGTTTTTATCTACTAGTTTTTGCACATCTTCAACGGCATCATCCATACGTCCTAATCGGTCATATAGGCGTAGTTTAGGGAAGAAAAACTGTTCGACGATTCCTACTTTTTGTTCTAGGTCTTCATAAACCTTTAGAGCCTGTTCAAATTTGCCTGCTTGTGCATAAATAGAGGCTAAGTCGATATAGTATTCGTGATTATTTGGATATGTTTTGGTGAGATTTTGATACACTTTAGCCGCTTCTTCATACCGCACATCTTCCATTAATACTTCGGCATACAATAGTTGATACCACTTATTAGAGGGAGCTGCTTCGCTTGCTTTACGAGCATATTCGAGGGCTTTTTCTTGATTTTTTGATCCAAAATGCATTTTGGCAAGTTGGTAAAATGCCGCATCGTTTTTAGGGTCAATTTTTAGGCAGTTTAAAAAGGTTTCTTCTGCTACCTTGCCATTGTTTTTTATGATGGCTAACATGCCCTCATATAACATCTTTTCTACACGTTGTTGATCTTCGGAAGAAAGACGAGCCATAGGCTTTTTGTCGAGATTAGCTTTAGCCGATTCTTCTTTCGATTGTTTACTTTTCTTTTTGATTTTGCTTTTATCAATTTGGGCAAAACTATTATTGCCCATGAGTAAAAAACAAATACACAAAGGGAAAAGAATATAGTAAAAATGCTTTTGTTTGTACATCATAACTGTGTTGAATAATCACCTAGACTGAGTTCGTCAGTCTTTCCAGCTATATCAACAAAATTACCAATCATAGAGTTGGTTAAAATTTGTCTTTTGACACTGGAATTATTTTGAATAATACTATTACTAATAATAGAATGCTCAATAATTGTTCCTGAACCTATGGAAACGTGGGGTCCGATAACTGCTTCTTTAATAATACTACCTTGACCAATATAACAAGGTTCAATAATCGTTGCATTATCTAACACCACATCACCAGCAATTAAGCTATCTTCTCTTGCTTTGGCAAACTCCAAAATGCGTTGATTGGTATAAACCGTAGCATTCTTATTTCCGCAATCTAACCATTCTTCTACGGAAGCAATACCAAACTGTGATCCTTTCTGCTTCATGTTCTCAAGGGCGTTAGTCAGTTGGTACTCTCCTTTCTCTTTAATATCGTTATCTACTAAATAACGCAATTCGTTTTTAAGGTATTCTCCATCTTGGAAATAATAAATACCAATAATGGCTTCATTAGAGATAAATTCATTTGGTTTTTCGTGAAATTCAGTAATAATACCATTGGCATCTAATTTTACGACCCCAAAACGGCTTGGGTCTTCTACTTCATGCGTCCAAATAATTCCATCTTTACTCGTATCAATTTTAGCATCTGCTTTAAACAAGGTATCAGCAAATGCGACAGTCACATTTCCGCCAAGCAAACTTTCGGCACATAAAATAGCATGAGCAGTACCCAGTGGTTGATCTTGGTAAAAAATATGTCCCTCTGCACCAGCTCTTCCCGCTACTTCCCTTAATTCTTGCTCTACTTCTTCTCCAAAATCACCAATAACAAAACCAATATGTTCAAAAGGTTCATCAAACATTTGCACAATATCCTCGACAAGGCGTTGTACAATAGGTTTACCTGCAATAGGTACTAGCGGTTTAGGCACAGTTAGTGTATGCGGACGCAAACGAGAGCCACGTCCAGCCATTGGTATAATTAAATTCATAAAATGCTTGCTTCTTGGTTGTATGTAATATATTAGATTACGCTATGGTTTTATTTCCAGTACTGCCAAATCCTCCTGTTCCTCGATCTGTTTCAGATAACACCTGTACTTCTAACCAACTAACTTGTTCATAACGAGCAATGACTAGTTGCGCCATACGATCGCCTGAATGAATGTGTTGTGCTTCTTGTGAAATATTTGCCAACATGACCTTTATTTCTCCTCGATAATCGGCATCAATGGTGGCGGGAGCATTGGGAATAATCAGCCCTCTTTTAAAAGCCCAACTACTACGCATTCGAATTTGTGCTTCGTAGCCTATGGGCAATTCAATATGTAAACCCGTAGGGATAAGTACGCGCTGAAAGGGAGCGATAGAAATGGATGTTTCTAAAAAGGCATATAAGTCCATACCTGCTGAACCTACTGTGGCAAAACTAGGAAGTGGATTATTAGATTTGTTGATAATTTTGATCTCCATTCATACAAAGATAAGAGATTTATTCATTTTTATAGTGGGCGTGTCGTGTATAAAAAAAGCGCAACCTTTTGGCACTTGTTCCCGTCAGTGTTCACACTGGTGGTCAAGTGCCAAAAGGCTGCACTTTCTATTTTATACACGTCGGGCTATCCGCTTGTAGTTGGCTTATACCTACTTGTTCAGCATACTCCTAGCAGTGTCTTCCTTCGTCAGCCCTGCTAGTCCTTGCTTCACAAAGTAGCTATTTTACCAAGCTACCGCTACTATCCCTCACGCGGTAGACAATGAGTGAAT
>JAHDCM010000225.1 GCA_020629895.1 Bacteroidota bacterium | reverse complement strand
GTTTACCGCGTGAGGGATAGTAGTGGTAGCTTGGCGAAATGGCTACTTTGTGAAGCTATGCCTAGCAGGGCTGACGAAGGAAGACACTGCTAGGCATAAAGCAGAACAAGTGGCTATGAGGCAACTACAAACGAATAGCCCGACCCCATTTTTATTGAAAAAGATGCCACCAGCGAGACGCTGGCGGCATCTTTTTCAATAAAAATGGGGACACGCCATCAAAATAATTTAATTCTAAAAGATAACGATTTATACATGGACACGTTTTCTCCCTGGCAAACTTATATTGATGAAGCTTGTGCAGCGCGCAGTAATGGGCAGGAGTTTAGTAGTATTCGTAAAACATTACAAGAAAAAGGTGTTTCGGAAGAAGCAATGGCAGTGATTATGAAAGCAGTGGATGAATTTGACCGCAACCAACACGAATTAAAAAAAGAACGTCAACAAAGCCTTACTCGCATGATACTGGGTATCTTTGTTATTCTATTAG
Source organism: Bacteroidota bacterium (assembly GCA_020629895.1). Lineage (GTDB taxonomy): Bacteria > Bacteroidota > Bacteroidia > Chitinophagales > UBA2359 > JAHDHP01. The sequence continues at coordinate 5,969 of JAHDCM010000225.1, read as the reverse complement.
GGCTTATTATTTTTTACATTATATACAGTGATCCCACTATTCGCCGACGCTTTGTTATTTTCGCCTTGATTCCGTTCTATATTGGGTTCCGCATTTTTCGAAAAGCCTATCGGAGTTATAACAACTTCGAGATAATTGCATAATTCTTGAACATTTATCCATCACATCCTTGTTATATATTTGATTTAGTAGACCTCTTGCACATCTACCTCAAAAGATGTATATTTATAGACTTTTGACATCCCTTATTAATCTACGCGCAAATTCCTAATTAACAAGCTATTAATCGCTTATTAATGGCGTACATTTTGTGATCTTTTTATTATGAGCACACGTACTAATTCCAACTACAAACTATTGATTAAAAAGCTGGATCGCTTTACAAGAAAATATTATTTCAATAAGCTCATCAAAGGCTTATTGATTAGTATTGGCTTGATTCTCCTTGCTTTTATCATTATCAATATCCTAGAGTATTACTTGTGGTTTTCGACCGATATTCGCAAGGTTTTATTTTATGGGTTCTTAGCTCTATCGGGTATCACGGCCTTTTTTGGCGTCATCATTCCTCTTTTGCAAATCTTTCGATTAGGGCGCGTCATTAGTCGTGAACAAGCTGCCGAGATAATAGGAACGCATTTCACCAATGTAAAAGACAAACTTTTAAATATTTTACAATTAAAAGATCAAGCAAATGGTTTGGCTGATGCTAGTCTAATTGAGGCGAGTATCGACCAAAAAGCCAATGAAATCAAATTAGTCCCTTTTCGCTCTGCCGTAGACCTCAGTAAGAATAGTCGTTATCTAAAGTATGCGTTAATTCCGCTACTGTGTTTGGGAGCTATCTTTTTTCTCAATTCAAACATGATTAAAGATAGTACCAACCGTTTGATCAATAATGATGTGGTTTATGAACAAGAAGCTCCTTTTTCATTATCGGTGACCAATAAAGAGTTAGAGGTTATTCAATACGAGGACTTTCAAGTAGATGTGCAGGTAGACCCAGGTAGTAAGGTCATTCCGAATGACCCTTATATTCACATCAACGGTTTTCCTTACAAACTGAGTAAAACAAAAAAAGCAACGCAGTTTTCTTACAAATTCAATAAGCTTCAAAAAGATGTTACCTTTTATGTAGAAGCAGATGGTATTCGCTCACAAGATTATACGGTTAAGGTGATTCCCAAACCTGTTATGGTAAGCTTTGATGCCAATGTAACTTATCCTTCTTATACAGGACGAAAAAACGAAACGTTACGCAATTCGGGCGATATGGTGGTTCCTGCGGGTACTAGTGTAGCTTGGAAATTTCAAGCGCAACATACTGATACCATTATGATGAAGTTAGGAAAGAAAAAAGTAGGGGCAGCTAGAAAGGGGCAAGATATATTTGCTTACAGTAAACGCTTTTATAAAAATACTGATTATTCGGTCTATTTGTCGAGTGATCGCATTAAAAATGCCGACTCGGTCAGTTATGCGATTACGGTTATTCCTGACTTACACCCGACTATTACTGCCGAAGAGCGTCGCGATACCATTGATGGAATGATTATTTACTTTGTGGGAGATGCATCGGATGATTATGGTTTATCCAATTTATATTTTAAGTATAAAATTGAAGCAGAAAACGCCTTTAAATCGGCAGAGTTCCAAACTAACTCCATAGAAATTCCTACAAACCGTAAGGCGACCTCTTTTACCAAAACTTGGGATTTGACCAGAATGGGCTTAAACTCTGGAGATCGTTTGACCTATTATTTCGAAGTATGGGATAATGATGGGGTAAATGGCAACAAATCGGCTCGTACTCAGACCATGACTTATCAATTGCCGAGTGTAAAAGATATGGAAGAGGAAATTGAAAAAGATAACGAACAAATGGAGCAGGAAATGGAAGATGTGATTGATGATACACAAGAGCTAAAGGAGGAAATCAAAGAATTTAAAGAGAAACTCATTCAAAAGAAAGAATTAGACTGGGAAGATAGAGAACAATTAGAAAGTATGCTACAAAAGCATCAGAAGATGCAACAGCAAATTGAGTCTTTACAAGAGGAGTTTAAAGAAAATATGGAAAAACAAGAGGAGTTTAAGGAGGTTGATGAAAAGATTAAGAAGAAGCATGAAGAACTCCAAAAAATGTTGGACGAATTGATGACCGATGAACTTCGTGAACTCATGGAGAAGTTGGAAGAAATGATGGAGGATATTAACAAAGAGGAATTGATGGAGGAGTTGGAAGATTTTGAAATGACGGATGAGCAGATGGAACAAGAATTGGATCGTACGCTTGAACTGTTTAAACAACTGCAATTCGAACAAAAATTGCAGGAAACAATTGACAAATTAGAAGAACTTGCCGAAAAACAAGAGGAACTTTCTAAAGAGACCGAAAAAGACCAGGATGGTAATTTAGAAGAACAAAAACACGAACAAAAACAACTCAATAAAGAGTTTGATGATATTAAGAAAGACTTGGAAGAATTAAATAAAATGGGGCAGGAAATGGGCGATAAAAAGGATGTGGAAGAGGAAACAAAAGAATTGTCTGACCAAGTAGAACAACAGCAGGATATGAGTATGCAGCAGATGCAACAGGGACAGAAGCAAAAAGCAGGAGAAAAGCAAAAGGATGCATCTGATAAAATGAAGGAGATGGCGAAGAAGTTGCAAGCTATGGAAATGATGATGCAAGAGGAACAAATGGAGGAAGATATGAAAGCTATTCGCCAATTGCTCGAAAACCTCATTGACCTCTCTATGGATCAAGAAGAGGTGATCGACTCTATGGCAAAAGCAAGTATTAATACTCCTCACTTCAATGAGTTGGTGCAACAACAATACAAGCTAAAAGACGATGCAGTATTGGTAAAAGATAGTTTAGTGGCATTGAGTAAGCGCATTTTCCAACTAAAAACTTTTATCACACGAGAAATTAATGAGGTGAACCGAAACATGGAAGATGCCATCGAAAAATTAGAAGATAGAAAGAAAAATGCCGCTAGTACCAATCAGCAATTTATTATGACTAGTGTCAATAACCTTGCTCTTATGCTCAATGAAGCGCAACAGCAAATGCAACAGCAAATGGCACAACAAATGCAAGGTTGTCAAAATTGCCAAAACCCTGGAAAAAAACCAGGTATGAAAGGCATGAAAGCAATGCAACAACAGCTCAACGACCAAATCAAAAAACTAAGCCAAGAGTGCAATAAACCTGGTGGAAAAAAAGGTGGGAAGTTTAGTAAAGAAGCTGCCAAACTAGCTGCTAAACAAGCTGCTATTCGTCAGGCTATCGAAAAGCTAAGTCAAAACGAAAATAAAGATGGAAGCAAAAAAATGGGCGACCTAGAAGAATTAGCAAGAGAGATGGAAAAAACAGAAGAAGACTTGGTTAATAAACGTATCACTTCAGAAATGCTAGAACGTCAAAAGCAAATTTTAGACAAAATGCTGAAGGCTGAAGATGCAGAACAACAACGTGAACTCGAAGAAGAACGACAAGCTAAAACAGCCAAAAAGCCTCCTGTGCGTACTGTCCCTCCTATTGTAGAGGAATACAGAAAGAAAAAAGAAGCGGAAATACAACTATACAAAACGGTACCTCCTAGTTTACGTCCGTATTATAAGGAGATGGTAGAACGTTATTTTCAGTCTATTCAATTCTAAACGTAAGTAAAGAAAAATATGATATGGGTTTGTTTTTTTAACAAAAATTAACCCGTATCCGTTTTTTATTTTTAAATATGGTTTTTTTTTAGTAAATTAGAAATCTATTTGTACGTATAAACCTGTATATAAATAAGATTAAGCTCGCTAAACTACACTTTCCTTATATACTTTGTTAATTCGGGTGTTGAAACAGACCAACAAAATTTAGACAATCACACCATTGTACCTCCTACTAGGAACATTTGGTCTACGGAATAGCTCGTTGTTCCGATTACAATGCGACAACAATATTGTTCACCACATTTAAAGATCAATCTATCGCGAAAACATTACCACTAATGACCTTTTCAGAAACCGATTTTTACTTAAACCTCAACTCTCAACCTGAGAATATTACTGAGGTAGAACCCTTCGTTCGCAAAATCCGAAGCAGTTACCCTCTATCTGACGACCAATATTTTGATATTTTGCTCGTTCTCACAGAAGCTGTTAATAACTCTATTTTACATGGAAATGGTGCAGACCCTCATAAAAATGTGTCTGTAAAGTTTGCTGTAAGTAATAGGCAATACCGATTTACGATCACCGACGAAGGAAAAGGATTTAATCCGGAAGAAATTCCTGACCCAACAACACCAGATCGCATCAATACTCCTTGTGGTAGAGGTGTCTTCCTCATGAAGAAGTTATCCGATTCTATTCGATACTCTAACAAAGGACGTACTGTTAATATTAATTTTTCGATCCGCTAAATTGGGTTGACGCTTTTTTCATTTCTCACTATTTTACCATCTATTTTTCATAGGATAACTATGCCTATTGACTTTCAAAATATCGAGCAGTGTTCCTTCGAATTGGCAGATAGTCATTTATACGCGCAATGGCTCCAAGAAGTCACCCAACAAGAAAATAGTCAACTCGCTGAGTTGACTTATATTTTTTGTACTGATAGCTACCTTCATCAAATGAACGTAGAATACCTACAACACGACACCTTTACCGATGTCATTACTTTCGATTATACCGAATCACAACAAGCTATTAGTGGGGATGTATTTATTAGTGTAGAACGAGTACAAGAAAATGCCGCCCACTACCAAAGTACACCAGGTGAAGAACTCCGTCGTGTCATGGTGCATGGTCTCTTACATTTATTAGGCTATAAGGATAAGTCGGAGGAAGAAAAAAAACAGATGAGAACCAAAGAAGATCAATATTTACGACTATTTCCCCAAACGAGCTAACTACTTATATTTATATACTGCCCCATTCCGATTTACTTTCAAAGGGCGTTTCGTTTCATTAAATAAGTGATACCCTTCCTCCATATTTTCCCAAAATACGCGTAATTCGGTCGTATCTAAAATATTCGCATACTGCTTGACATAATAATCTTTCAACTCCTCTGAAAATCGAAAAGGGTACACATACAACATAGGATTTCCAAAACGATGCTGATCTGCTAAGGCATAAACTGCCATATATACCCGATTTTCAAAGGCAACACAACCATCCGACACACAATTTCCATGCATGCAAATCTGACTTCCCGGACTCACATCCTTCCCTACCCAAGCGGCTGTCCGATGCTGATCCACCTTATTCGGATAATCTAACCACAATTTGAAACTCGCCCCTTTATTTACCTCACCCATATCATCCACTCCATCTCGTTCCAAATCAATCCACATAAATCGCAAACTACTCCCAATCAACTGCTTTAAGCCATAATACCCCTCTGGTGTTTTGTGATCTCCTTCATACAATTTAGGTCCAGGATATTGATCTAAGGCACACGTTTGCAAGGTCTTAATCAGTCGAAGTGCGTCTTTTTTATTATTTGCTCCCCAAACTTCCAACTCTCCCTCCAATTTAAAGGTACGAAACAATACAAAAGAAGGAGGATAAGTCAAACCCGCTTCTTCCGTCCATTCCTTCAACTCTTCTCCAATCAAAGCCTTCAAACGCTTTCGCACAAATGCATTCGTATTGGTTTTTGTTTTATTAGAAATCGTAGCTACTTCAGCCAGCGGAATGTCTTTGGCTTGTATAGCTCCTGGTGTACGGTAAATGGTAGGTACAGTAGGTTCAATAGGAGCCTTTATCAATTCTCGCCACCAACTATTATTGCTCTCTTCAGTAGCAATTTTTTCTTCATCTGCTTGAAAGTAAATCCCATAAACCCCTGCTAATAATACACACAAAACAATGCCTAGTAAAAGAAGCGAAAGGTATTTCATAGTAAAGATGAAAAAATAAATTGATCAAATATTGCTAGACTATTTGCTAACAAG
>JAHDCM010000224.1 GCA_020629895.1 Bacteroidota bacterium | reverse complement strand
TTATTTATTTTTCTTTACTTATACAAACGGAAAGCCCGACGTGTATGCAAAAAGCGCAGTAATCGTAACACGATTATTGCGCTTTTTGCATACACGGCACGCCCTATGGATCGTTATTCGTCACCTGTTTCATCATCTTTACTTGGTTGGGCTTCCAATCCCATAATCCAATCTTCTCGCATATTTTGGGGAGCTATTTTCATATTCTTACCGAGTGAGTCCATGACCACTACGCGAACAGTATTGTTTTCATAAGGAATTTGACGAAAGCCCACTGCCCAGCTAAAGTTTTTGCCATATTGGCGCGCGCCCATCGCCTTACTTTCGAGGGTGTTTTTACGAAATTCTAGGATACTACTAGTGTCGGTAGCAAACTCGCCTTTTTCATAAGTAATAGGATGTTGCTGATAGTCTACTGCTGCATCGGTGTATCCTTGTGCTGCAACGAAGGCTTCTGCTTGTTGAAGGGCTTTTACAGCAGATATGCCCCCACTTCCTTTACTTGAAACAGTGGGTGGAGGACTTTGAACCGTCGTTGTTTCTGTTGCATTTGTTGAGGTATCTCCCTTGCGTTTAGAACTATTATTGCAAGCGAATGCTAATAAGCCAATAGATAATAAACTGTATAGTAGGATGTGATATAGTTTCATGTTTGTATGGACAATTTTTTACTTACTTACTAAGAAAGTCATCGTATTTACGGAATAGTTTACCAAATCCAAATTGTTGTACCAACACTAAATCGTTGCGATTGTTGATAAAACCGAAAAAGCGGTCTTTATCATATTTAGAGGTTTTGCCATCTGCAATGCTTTTGGTACGCTTGGTACTAAGCATATAGTGTAGGTCAATGAATTTTTGTTTGTCGTTTTGGTCAGTGACAGAGATGCGTAAAAATGGGTCTGCCTTTTGAATGGAGTCAATACGTGGATGTCCATTTTCGAAGGCTTCGGCATATACCTGTTCGAAGGACTCGATATAGTTTTGAGCCATTAGTTTGTTGAGTGGCCCTGTTTGAATGACACTGTCTATTTTAGGAGGGTCTAATCTAAAAGAATCGGAGCCAATGACATGAAGTTGGAAGGAGTGCTGTGGTTTTTGAAAATAGTCGAGGCTAATGCGTTTGATCGTATTGGGAGCGTATCGGAAAATAGTACGATCGCGCCATTCTTCGGGATCGGTAAAGAAACGGGTTACGAGTTGTCCTTCAAAGCCAGGTAGATTGACTACATGTGGTTCGTCAGCTCCTTTCAGCATCATTTGGGTACGCTTATTATTGACCGTGATTCCTGCTAGGTAATAGGTTTTATAAGCATTTTCGAGGTCATCTTTCAGGTACACTTCAATTGTGCGTAAAGGGTTTTCTTGAACGGTTTTAAGGACATTTGCCCGCCCTGAACGGCTAACAGGAGCAACGGATTTGAGTTTGCGAAAGGTGTAAAGTAGCGTTTCTATGGCATCTTTACGGGCTGTAAAACGATTGTTTACCCGCCATTTGTTTTGCGTTTGTTTGTCGAGGGTGAGTGTTGCGCCATTTCGATTGCGGATGATAATTTTTTCGATATTGGCGGTGTCCTTAATGGCAAAGCCAGCATTTTTATCATCAAGGGTATCTTTAGAAGGTGCGAGTAGTGCGAAGTAAGCAACAAGGCAAAGTAGCGCAATGAGTATAAGATAAATGATCGTTTTCATGCATTGAATTCGTAGTAAATAATAAGTAGGGGTATGAAGGATTATTGATACCTTCGTCTTCTTATAAAGGTATAGGCAATCCCAAAGATAAGGATTAATAAGACAGGTATAACAATATTAAGTAATTGCCAGAAGGTACTTTCTTCTTGGATGCGTTGTTCATCTAATAAGCGCGATTTATGATCTTTTGAGCGTGCTTCTATAATTCCATTTTCATCATTGAGCCATTCGACCGCATTGAGAATGAGTTCGCGATTGGCAAAGGTTTCTTTGGTAAATTTGTAGTAGCCAAGTGGGGCAGGCCGACCTGTATTGCGGTCGTAGTCATTACTAATGACATCACCATCGGCAATAACGACCATCTTGGTTGGTTCACTTACTTCTTTGAAAGAAACCCCTTCTATGGTGTCAATCATTTCGATGGTACTAGGGCTTAGGATGTTTTTGAAGGGAGAGGGGAATTCGCCTTCTAGGGCAACGGCAAGTATTTTTTCACCACTGTTAAAAGTTGCTTTAGAGGGTTTTTGTTTGACCTGAGCCGCTTCTACTTTTATGGGTGGTCCGATGACCTGTGTGTAATCAGAAGTACTCAGGAGGACTGTTTTTTTAATCTTTGCTTTTCGATTAGGGATGGTGTCGATGGTGCCAGCAAAACGAAATAAAACAGCATCCAGATTTTTGGTAACAGGATGTGCATTATTGTTTTTATTGACCACTGGAAAATAAGTCCAATCAAATAGTTGTAATTGACGGTCTCGACTAACAGTTAGAGGGATTTTAGTACATTGAACGTCTTGAACGAGGTCAAAATTCACTCTTGCGCCATATTTAAAGAGTTGATCTTCCAAACCAAGTCCATAATCAAGGGCGATAAAGCTGCCTGATTCGTTATTGAGACTATCTAACTCTGCCCGCAAATTTTCATAGAGCCATAACACCTTTCCTCCATTCATAATATATTGGTCAATTTTGAAGCGGTGGGCGTCTTCAAATTTTTGGGTGGGTTTGGCTACAATCAATACATCAATGCGCGGAGGGATATAGAGGTTGTCGGTTACATCGAAACGCTCCATGACGTAATAGCGCGATAACTCGTATCCAATATCATTGACTGCATTTTCGGGAAGTTCTCCATGACCTTCTAAAAAAGCAATCGTAGGTTTACCTTTTCGAAGTAGTTTTTGCATGGCATTCGCCAAGTTATATTCTAGTAAGGCTATTGAATTGTCTAGTGCTTCATCGCGCGATTTGTTGAGTTGTTTTTGGAGTAGTTCGACTGGTATAGAGCGACCTTTGTAGGTGATAATTGCCCAGGGGTAAATGAGTTTTTCAGAGTAACCGTCTCGGTTGTCGATGAGGTTGGTAGGAACAATGCCTTGTTTTGCTAACTGGTTAACGATTTCTTTTTTTTCTTCGGGAGTGCTATCTGCTAGTGGATCAACGACCCGATATTCGAGGTCGCCACCTATTTCATCACGAAAGGCGTCAAGTTTTATGATCGTTTCTTGTTGGAAACGTCGGAAACCGGGTGGTAGGTCGCCCTCTAATAACACTTCAATAAATACAATATCATCAATTTTATTAAACATGTCTTCGGTTGATTCACTAAGGGTGAATCGTTGTTCGCTGGTCAAGTCCCAACGAATAGACACATTATAGGCAACTACATTAATGAGAATTAATATAGCAATGAGTAATAGGTATTGTAGCCATTTTTTATTTTTCATACGAAACGTACATCTTGTTTTCTAGCCACCTTTTCGGGTTTCGATGACGGCTTTGGTCAGTAATAGAAAAATAATGATGAAGGTAATAAAATAAAGTATATCTCGGCTATCTATGGCTCCTCTGCTGAGAAATAGATAGTGTGCATTCATGCCTATTTGCTCTAGGATATAGTCGAATTTGGTATAAAAGATATTCATTCGACTGAGATAGTCGAAGGCACTATAAGAGAAAAAACAGAGAAATACGGCTAGTAGAAAGGCAACAATTTGATTGTTACTCAAGGCAGAGCAGAAAATGCCTATTGCTGCAAAAGCCCCTCCTAGTAGAGCTAGTCCTATATATGACCCCCAAGTAGCTCCTGTATCTATATTGCCTATTGGCGCACCGAGTTGATAGGTAGAATAAAAATAGAGTAGGGTGGGAAGAATCGAAAATAGGACTAAAAATACACAAGCAAAGTATTTGCCTAAAATAACTTGCCAGTCAGTAACAGGCCGAGTAGATAACCATTCGATAGTGCCAGTATTGAACTCTTCGGCAAAAGAGCGCATCGTAATGGCAGGTATGAGAAAGGTAAAGATTAGGGGAGCTATGAAGAAGAAGGTTTCTAGGGAGGCCGCTCCGTAGGTGAGGATGCTGGTATCAGGGAATACCCATAGGAATAAACCAGTAATAAGGAGGAAAACTCCCATCACTAAATAGCCCATAATGGAGCTAAAAAAGGCGTTGATTTCTTTGGTGAATATTGTGAGCATCTTTCTTTTTTTAGGGCGTTTATCCCTTTTGAGTGAGCAAACGGAAGACATCTTCCAAGCTACTTTTTTGTTGTTGTAAAGTTAGTAGTGTTAGCTGGTGTTGAACGGCAAAATTAAAAATATTTGCGCGTATATCTTCAGAACCAGTCACAAAGATATTCCATTGCTTGCTACCATAAGGTTCGATTCTTTCGATTCCTTCAGCAGTTATTTGTTGAAGGAAGGCTAGATCAATAGACTCGGCAAATTCAACCGTAATAGTCGTTTGCTCGGTGGCATACTGTTGTATTGCCGAAGTGGTATCGTTGGCTACTATATCCCCTTTATTAATAATAATAACTCGGTCGCAAAGGGCTTGTACCTCTTGCATGATATGTGTAGAAAGAATGACTGTTTTTTCCTGCCCCAATTGTTTGATGACATTTCTAATTTCGGCAATTTGGTTGGGATCAAGCCCAGTGGTAGGTTCATCAAGAATGAGGACATCTGGATTATGGATCATTGCCTGAGCTAGTCCGACACGTTGACGGTATCCTTTAGAGAGTTGTCCAATTTTTTTGTGCTGTTCGCGTTGTAAGCCTGTTAGTTCAATCATTTCACCGATACGCTGTTTCGCTGCTTTGCCGAGTTGGTGTAGTTGTGCTGTAAACTGGAGCGACTCTTTGATGTACATATCGGGATAAAGGGGGTTGTGTTCGGGTAGGTAGCCAATGCATTTGCGTATCTGCATCGGATTTTTGTGGATGTCATAGCCGCATACAGTAGCTGTACCTTTGGTAGGCGGGAGGAAGCAGGTAAGCATTTTCATAGTAGTGGTTTTTCCTGCGCCATTTGGCCCAAGAAATCCTAGTATTTCTCCTTTATTGGCTTCGAAGCTGATGTTGTTGACGGCTTTTTGTTGGCCATACCATCGGCTTAGTTCATGCACGCTGATTGACATTATCTATAACTATATTTTGGAATACTGATAACGCCACAAAGATAGATAAAATTGTCTATTACTTATTTGCAGCCACGTAGTTCGATGGCTTCGCGTAGTTTATCGGCTTCAATAAAAGGGGTGCCATAATCTTGAGCTAGATAAATGGCTTTGACTGCTGCTTTGTGTGCTGCCTCACATTCGCCAACTTGTCGTTGGAGGTAGGCGAGAGTTAGATAATTGTCATAAGCGGGTTGAATTTGTATGGACTGTTCTGCCCATTGAATAGCTTGACGGAGTTTGCGATCTTGTCGATGAAGAGAAAAGACGTGAAAATATTTACGGGCGACTTTATTGAGTAATTGTGCATTGTGTTGCCCATATTTTTGAATATAGTCGGTGGCAGCTTTGTGGTAGAGTGTCCAGTTGTGGGTGCCTTCGGCATATTCGGCAATGACATGGAAGCGGAAATCTTCTTCATAAGCAAGGTCAGTGGCGTCAATAATGCGAAGTGCCTTTTCAAATAATTGATGTTCGCGTAGTTCAATGGCGGTACGAATACCATTGTAAATGGCGACTTTTATTTTTTGGTTGATTACATCTCCTCTTAAAACGTTTTTAAAGTGTTGGATGTCTTGTAGGAAATAATCAATGGCATGGGTGTCGATATTGTCGGTAAAGGCGTAGATAAAACGCCTGTTTTGCTCATTTTTTAGTTGACTAGGGCTTTGGGTTGCGAGGTATTTGTTGACGACAATGGTGCTTGATTCTTCGAGGCGTTTGGCTAGTTTGGCTAGTTCGAATAGAAAATGTGGATCATCATATCCAAGGTCAAACTTTCGGAGCATGAGTTGGTAATTTTGATACTCATTGGGGATGTTGGGTTTGTTTTCGATGATAAATTTGCCTGCATGAAGTAGAGCATGAGATGAGTTGACACCCACTGTTCGGTGAAGGATGTAGCCTTGTTTGTTTAGGAATAGCATCGTAGAATGTGTTCCTAAGTCGAGGATATGAGCGAGGTTGTTATATCGAGGATCATCAAGGTTAAGATTGTAGTTGACAAAGTGCTGGTTGTAATAGGATGACACTTGTGGTTCTTGGAATAGATTGGAGGAAGCATTGGGACATAAGTTGCAATACTTGGAGAAGGTATTTACAAAAATGTATTTATTTTCTTGATTGCCTTGATGAATGGCTTGGTTGAGTTCGCCATTATTGAATAGAATGGCTTGATTATAAGTGGGTATAGCTGCCGAACATAGCATTGCGGCAAGTAATAGAAATGATATGATATGTCTGTTCATAGATAGGGGGTTTCGCGTGAGGGATAGTAGCGGTAGCTTGCCGAAATAGCCGCTTTGTGAAGCAAGGACTAGCAGGGCTGACGAAGGAAGACACTGCTAGGACTATG
>JAHDCM010000223.1 GCA_020629895.1 Bacteroidota bacterium | reverse complement strand
AATCGTCAAACGTTCCATCGTAATCGAATAATTCTTGTTTATGAAACCATTACTTTTCATACTATGTCTCCTGTTCTCTTTCGAGTTACAAGCGCAAGATACCCTCCAACGACCCTATAAACCAACCGTCAGTCTTAGCTCTTCCAATATTGAAAATCCAGCATTCGAATGGGGCTTATATCTAACAGAAAGCCGCTATGTACGATATATGGGTGAAAAGCTATACAAATTCGAATTGGCTTACCAAAAAGGAGATCATAGAGCAGGTAGGTTTGTTTATCATGCCAAAGAACACGAAACGATTATCATCAACCCACAAGATGACCTTCGTGAGATCAACCTAGATGTTTGTTTTTGGGGGGTAGAAGTTCCCCCTACCAAAAGGTTCATTACCACACACCCCTCTCGCGTAGATACTGCCCAATCACTCAAACAAGTATTGATAGATATGTTGCAGTTTCACCCCTTTTATGCCCAACAAAATATAGAGGAACCTCGCCTTATCATCGCACAATTAAAAAAGAGTCCTGACATGCCGCGTCCGCTTTATATTTATGTAATATGGGACGCTGCCAAAATACCCGCACCGCCCGCTTTTATTACCAATAAAAAAGGCATTGTCGATTACGAAATTATTGAGTTTGAAATTCAGAAGTTCCGAGTACACGAATTTTTCTACCTAGATATTAGTCAAAACAATACCCGCAAATTACTCATTGATCGCCTAAAAGGAAAAACAACCCAATTGGAAGAAAATGGCAATCGCTATACGCTTTATCTGAGCAATAGTAATGCCCCTTATATTGCCCATAATAAAAAAGAAAAACGCAAGCTTATCAAACGAATTCGTATTTTACAACCAGATTCTCCCGATCCTGGTGCAGATGTTACGCGTATTCAACGACAAATAAGAAAACACCATATACTACAAGAACAAAACAAAACCATTTTTCATTTCTACCTCTCTGACTCCTTCTACCAAACAAATCGAATTGAAACGGCATCAGATAAACATGCAAAAATTTTGTTTATTGAAAAAATTTTAGCTTCTTATGGTAAGAATACCAACTTAGAAGTGTATTTTTATCTGGAAAATGAGAACAAACAATTTACAAGTAATCGTTATTTATTTAACAATTAAATATTACTTATTGCTATGAAAAAACAGTGGCCCTTGTTTTTAGCTCTATGTTTTATATATGGCCATGTACTATCAACTCAAGCACAAGTTACTCCCCTAAATTCTCCAATCAAATACGGTAAACCAGTAGGTACCAGTGATCAAATAGATTATACGGCAAATGGTGAAAAAAGTGGTATTATTTGGATGGTTTATATAGACCGAAATGGTGTGCAAACGAGTAGTAAAGTAGATGAATTTGTCAAACATAAAGACACCCATTTTTTAGATGCTTTTTATGTCACCGATGAAGAAGGAGAATACCTACGTATTGCCAAAGGAACAGGCAGCCTAGATAAAGATTTAGATGAAAATGGAAACCTTGTGAAGGTCAGTGATTATGGTTGGGTACATAAACGTTTCTTGCTACTCTGGTCACATTGCTATGCTACCAATAAAAAAATTGATCGTAAAGCAATGATGTTAAATGCCATCGAAGGACTTGATCCTAAAAAAATTAAAGCCTCCGATCTCAAAAAAGTCCAATTCCATCACGATCCAAGTTGTACTGTTCCTTCCCAAAATGTAGCCCGCCTATTCGACTTTTTCTACATTTACAAAATAACGCCCACCGCTATTTTACTAGGAAAAGATGCGAGTATTACAGACCCCAAATTCGTAAAAAAGAATATTTTAGGTTGGGTACCTATCAACAAATCTATGTTTTGGGATCACCGAGTAGTGACGGAGCGCAATTGGGATCCTCCCGCACAATCAGAACGCGCACACTATGACACTAAATCCATTGTATTCTTCGAAAAAGAAACCGCTGATGCTTATAAGAAAGGAATACGCCCACATGCGCAACACCAAATCTGGATCGAAGAGGATATAAATGCCCCTCGTGAACCAGGACAAAGAAAACGATTTCCTATCTTAAATATTAACAATGGGGTTATGGAACTTGGAGCAATCGGCTCTGTCTATAATATGGATGGAGATATTAAACGCTCTTTACTAGAAGATACCCAAGCAAAGTACAATCGCTCTAAAGACCCTAAGCGAAATATCAATATTATCCTTGTAGTAGACGGGACACAGGGGATGGACGCCTACCGCAATTCCATTAAAACAGCTATTAAAACAGCGACCGATCAAATTCGTAACCTACGAAAAAGTAAAAATAAATTGCGACTAGGTATTGTCGTTTATCGAGACGAAGGAGCTAAGAAAATAGTAGAAGTCAATAAACTAAAATCAAATACGAATGCCCTACTAAAAACACTAGAAAAAGAGTCTTACGAGTTTAATGATAAAGATGTCCCTAATGCACTGTATTATGGTATTCAGCAGGCTATTTATAATACGGGTATCAATCGTAAAGAAACCAATATCATTATTACCATAGCGGGGGCAGCCGACCACAACCGCAAAGGTGCCACCTTTGTATCTACAACAGATTTGGTAAGTAGTCTACTCGACTACAACTGCCATCTATTCAATATCCTGGTACAAAATGCACATCCCGATCATCGAAGTTTTGTCTTCCAAATGACCGAAGTATTGGATAGTCTTTCCCAAAAAGCTTATCGCAAACTAGCTAATAATAAAACCATTAAGCCCATTATTAAAAGACACCCGCAATATCTTGAAAAACCCAAACTCGTTCCTGATAATTCTAATATCAACCGCTTCGTACTAGAGCGTACCTCACAAATGGGCGGTATCTCTTATCCTAGCTCAGGAAAACGGATGAGTCCAGAGCGACTGACAAGTGAGTTATCTTCGATAATCGAAAATGTAGATGAAGAGACTAATCGTTACCTCGACAGGCTTGATTTCCTAATCGAGGGGTTTGGCCATGAGGGTTCTGATGACCCGAATGTTAGCAATTTTGGCCCTTACCTCCTCAATTTCTTGACCCGTTCAGGCTTTACCAAAGATCAAATCACCATTCTACGAGAAGACAATATTCAACTCTATCGTCCTGGTTATGCGCCACTACATATTGAGGGACAAACATACGACTTATTTAAACATTCTCTATTTCTTAACAATAGAGAGTTGAGCGAACTAATTATCACCTATAATGAATTTCATAAGGCGGCTAGTATCAAAAATGCATCTGAGGGCAGAAAAGCCATGAAAGAAACTTGGTTAAAAACCTTAGAAGAGTATGTAGGAGGGAATCCCGAAGATTTTACTGAACAGTCTATGTGGGAGATCAATGAACAGGTATTTGGGCTACCAGGAAACTCCGAATTCTTGAAAAATGTCCGTTTAAAAGACATTACGAATGAATCCATATTTACAGATACTGATTATACCATGTACTGCTCAGAAATTAAAAAGAATCTCTCTCAACTTCAACTTGCCTTTAACCAAGAAAAATATGAGTACTCCTTCCGTTCTAATGACCAAAAGTATTTTTGGATTTCAGAAGATATAATTCCATAAGAATGGATCGCCCTTTATTCGACATACAACAGCTTACCTGCGCTTACCGACTTCGTACTGGCCAATATAAAACGGTTTTAAAAGTACGAGAACTCGTATTATCGCGCGGTAAAATGATTGTATTGTTTGGTGTTTCAGGAATCGGGAAAAGTACCCTACTAGAAACACTTGGACTAATGAATAATCCCATCTATCAGGAGGCGGGCAATGTACCACCTCCTACCATCAACTTTACACCCTCTCCATCACACAGCTACTCCTACCCACATCTTTGGAATCGGAGAAAAGAAAAAACCATTGCCAACATACGCAACCAATATTTTAGCTTTATCTTTCAGGAAACACACTTGATGCCTAATTTTACTGCTTATGAAAATGCCTGTATTCCTCAACTATTACAAGGTAAGTCCATGCAAGCGGCACAAGAAAGAGCGGAAAAAATTATCAAAATTGTACAATTGAAAGATATTGACAAACACAAAAAAGCAGCCGATCTTTCAGGAGGACAAAAACAACGCTTGGCATTTGTACAAGCAGCCAGTTGTGATTTTACTGTCCTCTTTGGCGATGAACCTACGGGCAACCTCGATACACTCAATGCCCAACACTTAATGACCTTTCTAAAAGACCAAATCAAAACAAACCAACAAACAGCGATTATCGTTAGTCATAACCTCTCTCTTGCCCTTGATTATGCCGACCAGATTATTCTCCTCACTCCTTCCCAACAAGGTACCTACGGAGAAATACTTCCCGAAAATTGCTTAGATTTAAATAGCATGGATCGAGATACTGCACAGCGCGTGATTCAGCATCGGCTTAAACTCATTCCGACAATATCGCAAAGGGCCTACACCCGTCAATCTTGACGAACTATGTCGCACCCACATTTCCACTGGCTATTTTTTAAACGAGAAGGACTTGCCTTACTCGGAAAGGGAGGCGTACATTTTATACTCTTATGTGGTATTCTACTACTCTCCTTCCTATCCATTGGTTTCGCCAATGGTAGCCTCGAATATCTCAAGCAAAAAATCAATGATCCCTATATCAATTGGGTAGCCGTAGAAATACCACGCGCAAAATCAAACTTAGCAGAAACCTATGCCGAAGAACTGAATCAAAACGAAGCTTGGAAGACGCGTTATGGCTACCGTCAAGTACTTTTTCACCGTCGCTACCCCCTCGAATTTTGGAATCATAACAGCCAACAACTCGACAAAGACGATGGGCGTTCCTTCGAATTGAATGACCCACTGTTAGCCGAATTACTCACAGCAGAAAATCACCTCAAAGGCGAGCAACAATTTCGAAATCAAGAAGATTTAGGGCTAATTGTAAAAGCCTCTTTCCTTCAAAAGAAAGGCTACCCGCTTGACGCCCCCTACCTATTGATGGCCACCTACACCGATTCTAGTTATTATGATAATAACAAACTCATTCCACAACATCACCTCTTCCCTATCCCCATTCGGGCAGTGGTACAAGATTTACCCGGATTCAACGAATTTGCCTTTACGCACTTCTTTTTCCGCCAAGTGACGATTGTCAACACACAAAACCCCTTCAATAGAGCGCGTACAGAAGGACTAAACTTTTACGCCAACTCCGAAGTAGAAGCCGAGCAATTAATGACAGCGATCCGCGAGTATTTTGCTATTAATGATACGCTTCATCAAGTGTTTACGAATATAACTACCATACATGAAGCAGACACCGAAGCCCCCTGGCAAAATGGCTTTCTTTGCTCCATCAATTTACCCAACAGCCCATTAAACACCAATCAAAAAGACAGTCTATTCACTCGTATTAGTACTAGTCCTCCAATCAAAGCGATAAACATTCCGATACAGCGCGTTTATGATTTTAAATCTGAATACCACCAAAACCCCAACCCCTACGATTATATTAGTATTGATTTTGCCTCACTAGGTGATGTCCGTGCGTTTCGCGATAACATACTCCAAAAAGAATACGACTTGAGTATTGATATGGTACAATTAGAAGCCCTCGAAAACTACCACTTCGTAAGCCGTTTATCCCTTATCATTTCTTTCTCCCTCATCCTATTTAGTGTACTCAGTATCTGCCTGTTTCTCACCAATATTCTCCGCGCCCACCTCGACAAAATAAAAGGCAATATCGGTTCCTTCAAAGCCTTTGGCTTGTACAAAAATAGTATCATCCGCATTTACCTACTCCTAGTATTAGCCATGACCATTGCCGCCCTTATTATTAGTTATGGCATTGCTTGGCTATTTGGGAAATTAGGTCTCGTCAATGCACTTTTACAAAGTATTAAAGATTCGTTTGAGATAAATCAAAGCTACTTCAAACTATGGGACTCCCCTACTTGGATGGCGATTGTGGCGGTACTTATGATGGTATGTGTAGTCGTGTGGTGGGTGGCGAGTAGCATATTGAATAAAACACCAGGAGATTTGGTATATGATCGGTAAAAAAAACACCCATTTTAGTTTGTCTAATTGAACCTTGCCTATCAAATATAAGTTGTTCTTTATGTGCCTATTAGCGGCTCACAAAACAAATCCTATTTTTTACCATAAACCCACACCTGTGCCTACTTTAAAAATCCACATTCAAGCCGAACAATCCAGCCAACAAGCTCAAAACCTCTTAGCCAATAGTCAACTACAAGGAAAAATTATTCCTGCCTCCTCTGGAAAAAGAGGAGTCGATATAGGGGTCGTTATCGAAATTGTAAATTTCATCGCTGAAAACTCTGAAACCATTAGTAATATAGTCGATGCCGTCTCTGGTGTTACCTCCACCGCTTACACTCTTTGGGAGTGGCGACAAAAAATGAAAGAAGATGACAAAACGGTTTTGACTAAGGAAGATGAGGCAGGTAAGGAAAAACGAATGCTACTAGAAAAAGAGACGAGTGTCGAAGAAATTGATCAGTTTTTGAACGC
>JAHDCM010000222.1:4350-6542 GCA_020629895.1 Bacteroidota bacterium | reverse complement strand
ATGATGACCCGTACTACTGCCCAAGATTATGCAAAATTAGGTATCTTTATGACCAGTGTCGATACTGGCTGGATCACTGAAGAAAATCCTTGGAGTAAAAAAGTCAAAATCAAAGAACGTGGTTTTGTCCCTCCCCTAGATGTTGTAGATGGAGCAGCTCGTTTATACGACCCCATTGTACAAGGAATCACTAATGAAAAAGAACCTTACTTTGGCGTCTTTTTAAAAGATTATCTCCCTCATGCTTGGTAAGGAATGAAGATGAAAAATAAATGTAGATGAAAGAACATACACCATCACACCAACCCATTTCTGTTGCCTGCCCCATCGACGGGCCATTCAATGCGCCTCCTTACCAATTGCAAGAATTACAACCCCTACTAACTGCTATTCAAAACGAGGACTTACCACAAACAGAAATTTACCATTTCCAAAGAGGGAGCATTCGAAACGATGGTTATATTGACTGCTGCAAACAAGCTCTTGGTCTTGCAGGCACCCAAGAACTTACCCAGTCCTTAAAACAAAACACCTCTATCAAAGGCATCCTCTTTGGCACTGATGGACTTGGCGATGAAGGAGCAACACAGGTTGCTGAAATGCTGCAAGCAAACAAACACCTAGAAACCATTTATCTGGGTTGTAACCATATTGGCAGCAAAGGAGCTAATCAACTAAGTCTTGCCCTCAAACAACATCCAACGGTAACAGGCTTATGGCTCAAACGCAATCCCATAGGCGAAGCAGGCATTTTAGCCATTGCCGATTTATTGACCACTAATACCACCCTCAAAAGCCTAGATTTAGTCAATACCCAAATGACGCTTCCAAGTCTACAAACCTTACTCAATAATATCAAAGAATACAATACCACATTAGAGCGATTGTACTTAGGAGGTAATGGTTTGGAAAGGGAAGCAGCGAGTCATATTGCTACCTTTATTCAAGCAAACAAACACATCAAAGCATTATACTTGGGTGTTAACCAACTCCTCAATGAAGGGGCAGGTATCATCGCTAAAGCATTACAAAAAAATCATCATTTAGTGGAACTAGGAATGGCTAGTAATGGTATAGGAAATGAAGGAGGAGAACAGTTGATCCAAACCCTACACAAACATCCTACTTTACAACATCTGGATATTGGTTATAGCCGTTCTACTCGTGCTTTAGGCGGGGCAGCAAATACATTCAACGATGACCTAGCTCCCTTGTTCGCCAGATGGATAAAAGCAAAAACACCACTTCGATTTTTGAGCATTTTACACAATGAAATGACCAATCATGGTTTCGGTATTTTATTAGAGGCGTTAACACAAAACCAACAGCTACAACACCTTATTGTGGGTAAAGGATTTCATGGAAAAATGAAAGCTCGCTTACATCAGTTACTACAACGCAATGCCATCAATAAAGGAGATTACATACGTTACTCAAAGGAAGTGAAAGTGATTCGAAGTGTATATCGTTAAAACAATCAAACTACATTTGCCATCAGTATGAATTACGAATTCGAAGATAAAGAGAAAATACTCGCCCTCATCCATTCACAAGATGCCACCAATGCCGAATTAGCTGTACAACTACTCAAAGGCAAAGGCATTTGGGAGGAATTTATTATTAAGTATTATTTACATTGTGATTATAAAAATGCCATACTCAGTAAATCTTATGAGCAAGCGTCTTATCAAGATGCTTGGAATTGGGCGGCAGGTATCCGTTATATGTTCAATACTTATGGTATCTCTACCGACTATCGTTTTACTGCCAAAGATGTCACCGAAAAATGTATCATGAGAAATGTGCATAAACTTGGGCAACAAGGGTATTTCAATCCTAGCAAATTAGTTACCGAAATTGCGACATATCACCAGAAAGGAGATGGTTATTGGCTGATTTATGGAGAAAGTGAAAAGAAGATGGCAATCCTCAAAAAACGCCTCAAAAAACGATGGTGGGGAGCATGGGAAATGGACTTAGCCAACCTCGCGCTTTTTCGACTGCCTATCGAATTGTATGCCTTTAAAGACATCGAAATCCTGAACCTACATTTTAACCGCCTAGAACGTATCCCGCGAAAAATGATCGAATTACCCAATTTGCGCGTCATTAAATTGAAGGGGAACCGCATGAAACGGGGAGTCCATGAGGACGTAATGGCCAAAAACTTGAAATATATTTGGTGATCGGGA
>JAHDCM010000222.1:0-4250 GCA_020629895.1 Bacteroidota bacterium | reverse complement strand
GCATGAGGGATAGCAGTGGTAGCTTGGCGAAATAGAAGCGTAGTGAAGCTATGCCTAGCAGGGCTGACGAAGGAAGACACTGCTAGGCATGTAGCTGAACCCGCTTGTATAAGCCAACTACAAACGAATAGCCCGACCAAGCCGCAGTGCTGTCGTTTAGCCCATCCAAGCGTTTTCGCTTGGAGATGGCAGTTGGGCCGCATTGCGGCTTGGGCATGCCCAAATTAAAAACTCAACAAATCCCGAAACTTCGTCGCCTGCCTCCTCGAAATCTCCACCTCCTCCCCACCACGTAAACGCACCTTATACCGCCCCTTAAACCACGGCTCCATATTTTCGACCCATTTCAAATTGATCATCTGTTGGCGATTCGCACGGAAAAAAACAGCAGGATCAAGACGACTTTCCAAATAATTCATAGAACGCGCAATAATGGGGCGATGCGTATCGAAATGAATGCGGGTATAATTACCCGACACTTCAAAAAGTCGAATATCTTTTAGCTTTACAATCCAACATTTCTCCCCATCTTTCACAAATACTTGGCTTTGTTCCCCAAGCTGTTGAGCATTGGTAACTACTGACTTTTCTTTCAATAACTGCTGCGCTTTCTCAATAGCTTTCGCCAATCGTTCTGGCTTAATGGGCTTCAATAAATAATCTAGTGCATTATACTCAAACGATTTAATCGCATATTGATCGTAAGCAGTCGTAAAAATTACTTGTGGAATATGTTCCAAGCTTTCGAGTAGTTCAAAGCCATTTTTACCAGGAAGATGAATGTCTAAGAATAATAAATCGACTTCCTTTTCTTGGAGCAAAAAAAGGGCTTCATCTGCATTTGCGGCCTCCCCTACCACCTCTATTTCGGGATGAGCTTGCAACAATGTTTTTAGTTCATTTCGAGCTAGTCGAGAATCTTCTACCAAAATAGATTGGAAATTCATAATACACAAAATTGGTAATTTTAAAAAAAAATACTTAACTTTGATAGAAAGGAACCATTGAGTTACCTAGAGTATATAGCTTAGGCTATATTCGGGCAAGCTAGTCTTGCCCTTTTTTATTTAATATATAGACTACAAAGGAATAAACACTTCCGCCACCACTTTCCCTGCATCTTCCCGCAAACCCAAACTCGCTCTCGAATCATACAACAACTGCAAGCGTTCTCGAATATTGGCCAAACCCATCCCCGTAGATGGCTCTGTCGTTTTCGTTTTTTGGAACAAACTGCCTGAATTAAGTACCTCTATCAACAGTTTTCCCTCTTTTTGGCTGGCCCTTACCTCTACCTCGCCTCCTTCTGGCAAACGTGCAATGCCATGTTTAATAGCATTTTCTACCAATAACTGAATCAACATAGGTGGAATCTGATAATTATTTAATCTCGGATCAACCTCAATGTGGTACCTGAGCTTATTTTCATATTGAATAGAAGCCAACTCAAAATAATTTTGGACAATCTCTAACTCACTTTCCAAAGAGACCTTTTGATTTTTGGTATAATTGATCGAATAACGAAAAATATCCGATAAATTGGTCAACATTTTCCGTGCCTTCATCGGGTCTTCCAAAATCAAGGCACGGATATTATTCAAGGCATTGAATAAAAAATGCGGATTGATTTGCGACTTTAACAAATTCAACTCTGCCTCCCGCGCAGTTGCCTGTAATTTCCAACGTTCAATCTCAGCACGCTGGTACTTTTTAAACAAGACAAAGCCAAAGTAAAACAAAGACCAAATCATGGTTACCAAACCCGTATTTACCCAGTTGATTAAAAAATTAGGGATCGAAAAAGGATAAGGTACGCCACTAATAATTTGATAAGCAATCCCTCCAATTCCAATTGCCAAAGCTGACCAAAGCATCGCAGTTACAATAACACCTCCCAACAAAGGAAGTACCAAGTGTCGAGGCTCCCGATCTTCCCAACGATGTTTTCTCACATATTCTCGAAAGCCCCAAGTCACAGCACATCCAGACACACCCGTAATCAAGCCAAGTACAGCTACTTCCAGTGCGAAACCTGCCACCGCCATTTGAACAATGCCATTGAACAACATGACAACACTCCAAAATACAAGATGTAATTTCCAGAAGGTAGACATTATTTTAGTAGTTTAAGATTTTTACTAGCACTCACCAGCTATCAACGCAGTGGTCGCTCCAAAAGCCACTTTTCCATCAACTCCAATACCTCCACCGAAAACGTCTCTTCAATCTTACCATACTCCAACACACTACCCGTTTCACAGTTTTGGAACAAATGATTTAAGTCCTTTAGATTATGCGTCACCACATTTCTATTCCCCCCTTGCTTCAAACTCGCCTTAATTCCCTCCAAATTCACCTTCGCAGGCACCTGCACATCCTTTGCGCCATTAATAGCCAATACAGGACACTTCACCTGACGCAAATAATCACTAGGATCAAATTTAATAAAATACTGAAACCACGGCGTACTCAACTGCTTCGCATTCGATGCAATCATACGATCCAAATCCTCCACAGGCGGTTGATGTGCTTCAGGAAAGGCAGCATAAGCCGCTTGAAAATAAGCCCGCAATTCCTCCTGCAAAGCCTCCTCACTAGCATGCTCTTTCACCATAATCTCATAAGCCCCCTTCATCGTTTCCGCATTCATTTTCGCCATTTTCGCAGGCACTCCCGAAGCCTTACCACTTATTTCCACTTGCATCGGCATCAACTCCAAACTCGAAATACCAGGAGCCGCCAACAAAATAATAAACGCAATTTCCTTATCTCGACTCGCCACCATTGGCGCAATCATACCTCCCTCACTATGCCCAATCAAACCCACTTTGCCCGCATCAATATCCTTTCGATCGCGTAAAAAAGCCACTGCTGCATCCACATCCGTTGCAAAATCGGCACTCGTAGCACTTGCAAAATCACCCTCCGATTCGCCAAAACCACGATCATCAAACCGTAAAACAGCAATACCTTGTTGGGTCAAATAATCCGCAATCACCCAAAACGGCTTATGCTCCAAAATCTCCTCATTTCGATCTTGCGCCCCCGAACCACTAATCATAACCGCCACAGGAAAAGGCCCCGCACCTTTCGGCTTAGTCAAAGTCCCCGCCAATTCAATCGCCGCACTTTCATTCACAAAAGTCACCTCCTCCACTTCATAATTATAAGGAGCTTTCGGTGTTTGCGGACGTTTTACCTTTTCTACTGCTATCTCCTCCCGACTCATATTCAAAGGTATTTCTTGTCCCAATTGCTTTAAAATACCCTTCATAGTCGCACTTTTCTCATCCAATACCCCCTCATACAAAAACTGACTAGTAGGAATATGAATCGTCAACTTCTCTTCCTTAAATGTCACCTCATTCGCAGGAATCCCAAAGGCCTTTTGATCTGGGCTATCCAATGTTGCCGACAAGCTCCCATCCGCATTTTCCGATACATGAAATACCAAACGCAATTTCATACCCATCGTTTCTAAAGCCCCATACCAATCGCCCGCAACAGGATGTGAAGCAAGCGTTTTCACAGGCAATTGCTCTTTTTTTACCTTTTGAGCTACTGGCTTCAATGCTAAAGGCAATGTCATGCCTCCCTGCATAAATTTTCCCTTCACCCGTCCCTCCAATACTTTTCCCGAATAGTTTAGTCCCATACTTGCCGCTTTGATGGTCAACATCCCATTCTCAAAACCCACCGCATCCATCGGAATACCACTTGCCCCCTGCTTCGGACTATCCATCGTACCACTCAAACTCCCATCTGCCCCCTCCACAATATGAAATATCACAGGTAAACTCGTTCCCTGCACTTCCAATGTCCCTTCCCAATCTCCCACCACACTTTGTGCCAAAAGACTTGGAATAAAAAGGATCATACATAATAAAGAAATAATTAGTGTTTTCATGTTTGTTTTATGATTTAAATAATACCACAATAATATCCCAATTGCTTCACATCTGCAAAGCAATACGGATAAACGGTCTTTTCACAAGGATAAGTGGAACATTCCAAATTCTTTACTATTTTTGGGCGTGTCCCCATTTTGTTTATAAAAATGCTTCCGCCAGCGTCTTCGCTGGTGGCATTTTTATAAACAAAATGGGGTCGGGCTATCCGCTTGTAGTTGCCTCGTAGAAAAGGTGTTCGGCTAATGTCCTAGCAGTGTCTTCCTTCGTCAGCCCTGCTAGTCCAAGCCTCACAACCTTTCTACTTCACCAAGCTACCACTACTATCCCTCACGCGGTAAA
>JAHDCM010000221.1 GCA_020629895.1 Bacteroidota bacterium | reverse complement strand
TAGGACATCAGGTTTTCATCCTGGGAACAGGGGTTCGATTCCCCTACGGGCTACTTTAATAAGCTATTTCGAATATTCGAAATAGCTTTTTTTATGCTCAAAAGTCAAATTTTTACTAAAAAATTTAGTTTCATGGAAACTTTATAGCCAAATACCAAGTTATATTAGTGTCGTTTCAGAACACGACAAAATCCTTATTCATAGAGCTTTCTCACTCATTTTATTTTCACTAACTACTAATTTTTACGCTTTTTACACCCAAACAAAAAGCTAACAAAATTAGCCAAACTTGTTATTTGCCATGATGAAGAAGATTCCAAAAATTTCGCCTGGAGATCAAAGGGGAATTGTGTTGATTATTTTGTTAGTACTAGCCAGCAATTGGTTGACTTATCAGTTGACACGCGCCCCTAGCTCCAAAATACCTCAAATTGCTTTTTCAGGAAGTAAGAAAGATAATTTGTATTTAATGGATCAAGCAGCGGAGTATGTATATGACCTCTCTGCTTTTGAAGATAAGGTACGTGTCATTGCTAATCAGCTTGCTGTTCCCCCTGAATGGATCATGGCGGTCATGCATAGTGAGAGTCGTTTTGATGCTTCCGTAGAGAATTTTAAGGGAAGTGGTGCCACTGGTTTGATTCAATTTATGCCTGCAACTGCAAAGGGGATGAATATTTCTACCAAGCAGCTTCGCAATATGAATCATATTGAACAGCTTAATTTTGTGCATCAGTATTTGGCTGATAAGCAGCAGAAATATCGTAAGTATGCTTCTTTGACTGATTTGTATTTGGCTATTTTATATCCAAAGGCATTGAGTGGTGATTTTTGCTTTACACTTTATGCCAAGCCTTCAAAGGCTTACCAGATGAATGCAGGTTTGGATGAGGATAAAGATGGGCGGGTAACGGTTTCTGATATTGATCGACGCATGAAACGACTTTATCCGACGGCTTATCGGAAGGTAAGAGACTTGTAAATCACTTAGCCCCCCTTCTTTGAAGAGGAAATGACTTTTGTTATTATCCTCTTCAACATTATTGGCCATAAAATTGTATCTTATATATCATTCGTTAAATAAACATATCTTATTATGACGATCCAAAGGCAAGGAAACGAAATTATAATTCGTGTCTCCAACAAAATTGATATTGAAAGTTTACAAAGACTGATGAATTATCTTACTTATAATGAGGTCACATCAGAAAGTAATGCCAATCAAGAAGCAATAAATAATTTAGCCTCAAAAATCAATCAGAGTTGGTGGGAAGCGAATAAAAATCGCTTTTTAAAATCATGAAAATTGTTGTTGACACTAACATTGTATTTAGTGCTATATTAAATAGCAACAATACAATAGGAGATTTAATACTTAACTCTGATGCTAATTTTAAATTTTATTCTGTTTCGTACTTACGTATAGAATTAGAAAGGCATAAAAGTAAGTTATTAGCAATTTCCAACTTACAGGAATCACAATTAGACGAAGCAAAGTTTATTATTTATAGCAAAATAAATTTTATCTCTGAAAATCAAATTCCTTTTGATTTTTGGCAATTATCTGCTCCTATTGTTAGAGATATTGACATGGATGATATTGCATTTGTAGCACTAACTCAATACTTGCAGGATGCTTGGTTGTGGACTGGTGACAAAACTCTTCTAAATGGCATTAAAGCAAAGGGGTTTCCACATTGTTTATCCACCCAAGACTTATTGGATATAAGAACAAAAATGGAATAGTTACTTCCTATGGCTCCCTAGACGGATCCCAACAAACCAAAAAGTTTTCATTCAAACTATTCAAGGTTTCCATATCTTCCTTGCTAATTGAAAAATCAAAAACATCCGCATTTTGTTGAATCCGTATAGGGTTACTAGATTTAGGAATCACTACCACCTCTTCTTCTAAAGCCCAACGGATCAATATTTGTGCGGGTGTTTTTGCATATTTTTCAGCTATACTTAGCAAGGCAGGGTCATCAAACTTAACGGTTCGAGTTAGTGGACTATAAGCTTCCAAACGAATATCATGCTGCCGACATAAGTCTACTGTTGACTGACGATCTCGAAAACAATACGGACTAAGTTCGAGTTGATTGACAGTTGGAACGATATTACAAGCAGCCAATAACTCTTCCAGATGATTTGATAAATAGTTGCTCACTCCAATGGCTTTACAATGCCCCTCTTCTGCAATTCGCTCCATTGCTTTCCACGTTTCTTTTCGTATATCTCGTACAGGAAAATGCACCAAGTACAAATCAATATATTCGATGTCCAGTCGTTTTAGGCTCTCCTCAAAAGCGCGTAAGGTATTATCATATCCATGATCATCATTCCATAACTTAGTCGTCACAAAAATATCTGATCGAGGAATGTTGCTATTTCGGACTGCCTCGCCCACACTTTTTTCATTATTGTAAATTTTCGCTGTATCAATGTGGCGATACCCTACCTGAAAAGCCGCATCAATAGCTTTTAATGCTTCCTCTCCTTCTGTACTTCTATACACCCCTAATCCAAGCCACGGCATTTCAACACCATTATTGAGCGTAGTTGTTGAGTTAATTTTTAAGTTCATTACGTTTGGTTTTATGTAGTATTACAACAGTCAAGTGAGCAGATAGTTTTTATCCGTAGATCATTACTAAATTTACTTTCCTTTATTTACTTCCTCGTACTACTAGTAGACAAATCAAATGCTTGCATTGAAAAGTCATTACAACTACATAATTATGGCCGTCTTTTTTGTATCTTGTGATTTGTTTATTCTTAATCATACATAAAGTCTTACTAGATAAACAAAACCTACCGATACCTGTTTGATTAATAACCATACAACCCACTAACGAACCATTAAAACAATAAAAGGGACATGAAGAAACTATTACTCGTCACATTTTTTTTAGCTGCTTATACACTTAATGCACAAGCCGTAGATACCTTTGAAGATGTTGCCAAGATATTTGAAACGAAGTGTGCAGGTTGCCACGAAGGAAATAATCCACAAGGTAAACTCAACCTAGTACAACCATTGGATGATTTATACACTGAATTATTTGAAACAGAACCTACGAACCCCCGTGCGAAGGAAATGGATTACAAATTGGTTGATGCAGGTTATCCTACTCGTAGCTTTTTGTACCGCAAAATTGATGGTGGCTTATATCACGACATCAACCTAGAAAATGCGGAAGGAAAACTAATGCCTACCAATGGCAATAAACTCACCGATGCTGAAAAAGAACTAGTTCGTCAGTGGATTTTATTTGGTGCGCCTAAAGAAGGGGAAGTTGTCAAAAAAGACATCCTAGAAGAGTATTATACAGAAGGGGGTGTACCTGCCTTAGAACGCCCTGACCCACCAGCAGAAGGAGAAGGATTTCAACTTTATTTGGGTCGCATCTTCTTAGAGCCAAAAGAAGAACGAGAGTATATCTATAAGTATGAGCTAAAAAATCCCGAACCCATTGAAATCAATCGTATTGACACCCGTATGAATGACCAATCTCACCACTTCTTATTTTTCAAGTTTGACGAAAACAAACATCAAGATGAAGATGAAGGATTAGAAGAAGTTACTACGCTTAGCTCGATTACGGGAGAAGCGATTGCTATTACCAACGATACCCGTATGATTGGAGGTTGGGCTTATAGTAGCGATATTGTATTACCAGAAGGAACTGCTTATAATTGGCGCGCCAACGAAGTACTAAAATTCAATTATCATATCAAAAATTATAGTGAAACTAGTATTGCGCCTATTGAACTATACGTGAATGTATATACCCAAGCAGTTGGTACTGCCTCTCACGAAATGCGCTCTGACTTTTTATTATACAATCCACTTTCACTCGTTATTGAACCAGGTGAAAACTCTTACGAATGGGTACGACGCAACTTTGATGGAGCCAACAGTAATGACGATGTACACTTATGGCTATTAGGAGCGCATACGCACCAACTTGGAACCGATTTCGATATCTACCAACGTATGGGTGATGGTAGTTATGGTGAACAAATTTATGAAGGATTTTATAACTTCGATTATAGTTTTGATCAAGGGTTCTACGATTATGCAGAGCCTCCTATGCGTATCTTTGACGAATTATATACTATTCGTGCTGGTGATGGCTTGATTATGACGGCCGATTATAATAACCCTGGTACCCAAAGTGTCCGTTTTGGGCTAACTACTGCGGATGAAATGTTCGGTTTATTTATTCAATACTTGGTTGGTGATATTAGTGACCTATCCTCTCAATGGACGGTCGGTATCGAAAACGAAACAAGTGCGAATGTTGGTTTAGAAGTGTTTCCTAATCCTACTACTGGCCCTGCTACTATTTCTTACCACTTAGAAGAAGCGACCACTATTCAATTAGAGGTCTTTAATACCGTTGGACAACGCGTTGCGAATGTAGTACAAGGCAATCAAACCCCTGGCGATTACCAATACAGTTTGAATCAGAACTTAACGGCTGGTGTATATATGGTACAACTACGAGTAGGGGAAGAATTAGTAACCAAGAAGTTAGTAGTTACAGAGTAGAGACCGTTACGCTAAAAGATCGTACATCACCGAACATTGAGGAAATTATAAATTGTTAAAAAATAAGGAAGCCTCCAACATTTCTTTGAACTATGTTGGAGGTTTTTTATTTTTAAGCGTCACACTTTTCACCGAATAGAGATATGGGATAGTAAACCACCCTGCTTCTCTCCTTCCACATACCCTACAATCTCAGGTTACATAAATTAATTAGGCAATGAAAAAACAACTAATTGTTCTTTTATTAAGCTGTTTATTCAGCTACGAACTCTACGCGGTCAATACCTTTGAAGATGTCGCTAAAATATTCGAAACCAAATGCGCAGGCTGCCACGAAGGAAATAACCCACAAGGAAAGCTCAACCTAGTACAACCATTAGATGACTTATACACGCATCTTGTTGAAAATATTCCGACTAACCCACACGCCATTGCTCAAGGATACCGACAAATTGATCCAGGTTATCCAGAACGAAGTTTTCTATATCGCAAAATTGATGATGGTTTATACCACAATATCAATTTGGATGATGCTGAAGGTAACGCTATGCCCACCAATGGAAACAAACTGACTGATGCCGAGAAAGAATTGGTACGTCAGTGGATTTTGCATGGCGCACCCAAAGATCGCAAAGTTATTGATCCACAAATACTCGAAGACTATTTTGCAGAAGGAGGTTCGCCGCGTGTAGAGCGTCCTGATCCACCAGCCGAAGGCGAAGGCTTTCAAATGTATTTAGGAACCATTTACTTAGAACCAGGAGAAGAGCGTGAATATATTTACAACTACGAACTCAATAACCCAGAACCAATTGAAGTGTATCGCTTAGATACTCGCATGAATCAGCAATCACATCACTTTATTTTATTCAAATTTGATGAAGGAGAACACTTAGACGAAGATGAAGGATTAGAAGAAATAACGACCCTTAGCTCGATTACAGGAGAAGCCGTAGCAGTAAGTGACGATACACGCATGGTCAGTGCTTGGGCATACAGTCGCAATATTCCACTGCCCGAAAAAGTCGCTTATCGTTGGCCAGCCAATACGGTTTTAAAGTTCAACTATCACATCAAAAATTATAGCGAAACCAGTATCTCTCCAGTAGAAGTATATGTCAATGTGTACACCCAACCCGTCGGAACCGCCTTGCACGAAATGCACTCCGACTTTTTAATTATGGATCCAGGAGATCTTTTAATTAGACCTGGCGCAAACTCCTTTGAATGGACACAACGCAATTACTTTAATGCTTGGGGAAGCAACGATTCCGTACACCTTTGGTTTTTAGGCGGACATACCCACCAATTAGGTACCGATTTTGATGTATTTAAACGCAATGCTGATGGAAGCTATGGCGAACAGATTTACGAAGGATTTTACAACTTCGATTACAGTTTCAATCAAGGTTTTTACGATTATGCCGAACCTCCTATCCGCATTTTTGATGACTTTTTCAGCTTTAAAGCGCGTGATGGGCTGATTATGCATGGTGAGTTTATGAACCCAACCGATAAAACTGTCACCTTCGGATTAACTACCGAAGATGAAATGTTTGGTATTTTCATTCAATATCTAGTGGGCGATATTAGCAATCTGCCTGGTCAAGAAGTAACGGGTATTGAAGAAACAGATGCTGCCTTGAGTCAATTATCTATTTATCCCAATCCTACAAACGGGCCAAGTGTCTTCTCATACGTTATTCCACAAGCAGCCAATGTTCAACTCGAAATATTTAATACCAATGGGCAGCGAGTGGTCTTGATACAACAGGGATCACAAACGGCAGGAAATCACCAATACAATTTCCAACAGCAAGACTTGCCTTCAGGTGTATATATGGTACAAATGACCGCAGGTACAGAAATAGTGACAGAAAAATTAATCATTCACTAATGGATAAGGATCGAGTAGTTTAAATAATACAATCCGTCATCCAATCACCCAATCATCAATAACTGGGCGTGTCCTTTTTTCGCCTTTTTT
>JAHDCM010000220.1 GCA_020629895.1 Bacteroidota bacterium | reverse complement strand
TGTTAGCAAATAGTCTAGCAATATTTGATCAATTTATTTTTTCATCTTTACTAATCTGGAAAAAACAGACAATTTCATCGTAAAGATATATTTCCGTGTTTCGACTAAGCTTTTATATCACCCCCTTTATTGTTTTGCTACTCAGCGCAAACACACAGACTGCGTTTGCCCAAGCAGCCCCTAGAGAACATTATTATTTTGCGGGTTTTGATGCTAACTCCTACGAATATCGTTGGTTTCAAAAAAAGCAAAAACAATCTAACTGGTGCTGGGCTGCGTGTTTGCAGATGATTTTGCGTACACATGACATCAAAGTTTCTCAAAAGGAATTGGTTAAGCAAGCATTTAATGATGTAGTGAATCGCAAACTTCACTCAGCAGATATAGTATCTACATTCAATGACCGCCGTTATAAGTCCAGTTCAAATGACAGTATTTATCGGCTTTATGTGCGTAGAAAATATTGTACTGAGCGCGAACTGATTAACCACTTACATAGTCAACGCCCCCTAATGGTTGGTTTAGAAAACTATCAGGATGGTGGTCATGCCTATGTGTTGCGGGCCATTTATTTTACCCAAGACATTCGAGGTAATATTTGGATTGACAAGGTAATATTAGTAGACCCTTCTCCCTCTGAGAATTTTATACGAGAAATGGAATGGTCTGAGTTTTTACGCCACGAGCCAGAATACTTCATCATTCATGTGATTAAGACAGGCGAACAGGAAACGCCCACACGTCACCCACTATCTGTACGTAGAAGTTAGTGTTATGGTCTTTCTTCTTTCCATATAGCCAAACATTTACGTTCTTGCCAAAATTTCTCTAAGGTCATTTTAGGATTCCCAACTACTTTTATGTGCAGTGGACTCAGACGAATACTAATCGCGTGTGAATATTGATTTTTCCACGAACCAATATCAACCAATTCGGTTCCCTGTAAATGCAGTTGTTGTTCTTCTAAATATTTCAAAATAGCGGGTACCTGTAAGTCAACACCAGTAGTTGCATCAGCATGCGGATTACGTAACTTCTTGGCTGTATGTATTAGTTCTTCTAAATCCTTTGGATGATTTTGAAAGTGTTGTACATAGCTCGGATAGTAAATGAGATCGAAAGCATCTTCTTGTATAATGAACTCTCCTTCTATCAGATACCCTATCATCCAATTATCTTCTCCATACTTTCGGTTCCACGCTTGCTGACGTTTTTGTCGTTGTTTGACACTACCAGCCCGCCCTATTTTACGTTCTACGATTTGCCACATGTTTTTGATCATTTATTTTCTAAGTTGCTCCTGCATCACCACCTTCAAAGGCACTCCTCTTAACCTACTCTCTACCCACATCAACATATCCAGATACCAGAAGGAACGTTTTTCGTAGTAATCTTCTTTCAAGATTTCTAATTCTTTTTTAAATACCTCAAACATACGTTTATGGTCAGCAACAGGTGTTTTAATTAATTGTTTCAAAAATCGCAATATTGCGCGCGGCAGTTGACTAAATGCTTCTGTTTTCTCCATAAACCGTTGCACGGCATCTACTTCGTACGAAATAAAATCGTAATGTCCTTTTTCGTAATGAATCAACAAACGCATCAAACGAGCATAGCATTGAATATCTCCTCGT
Organism: Bacteroidota bacterium; assembly: GCA_020629895.1. GTDB lineage: Bacteria > Bacteroidota > Bacteroidia > Chitinophagales > UBA2359 > JAHDHP01. The sequence goes on along the minus strand of JAHDCM010000220.1, from coordinate 4,970 downwards.
AAATGTCCCGCTTTTAAATTGATAATGGCATTGAGGTAATCTAAGGCCTGGTCATACTTTTCTGCTCCTACATACATGTAAGAAATCTTATAATAAAATACAAGTATCCGATGTGTATCTAATAACAACTTATATTTTTTCAAATTTTCCAGTATATAAGGCACTGTTGCTACCCCTGCTTCAAAATCACCTTCTAGGTAATATTTGTTTAACTTTGTATTGTTTAGGTATAAAAAGGCTAACATTTGAGATAACTCTTTTAATTCCTTTTTATGCTGACTAACAAACTCCTCCAACTTTTCATAATACTCTATAAAGCGATCATAACTATTCATATAAAAAAGGCAAGTCAATACATAATAAATACCTCTCATATACAAATCAGGATCTTCTGCCTTTATCTTTGGATTGTCATCGAATAAACGTACCCAATTAGCTGCTGCTCTATAACATAATGGAAAGTTTAGCAAAATATAGTGATACCATACTTTAGATTGCTCAAAGTACACCCTCTCAAAAAAGCTCATATTTTCTCGCTGAATCTTATTTAGTGCATTATCAAAAATTAATTGCACTATTTCAGTATCCTTACTATTTTTTACATGTCCATACTTGATATAATGCCCATGAATATCAATTTTCAAATTACTAAGTGTACAAGCACTCAAATTTACTTCAGCACGTCTTTCGGACTCACTCACCAAATTTTCCATTTTATTTTTGATACTTCTACTACGTGTAATATGTCGTTCTTCAATTAGTTTTTGAAATTCTACGATTTCAAGATGTAGTATATCTTGGTGATGTTTACTAGCTATTTCTTTAATTTTTTCTAATAATCTAAGACTTTGACGATACAAGCCTTTTCCATACAAAATGCGCGCAAAATCAATTTGCTCTCGAATTTGAATATCTATATTTTTAGAAATATGAATTAAGCGCAAACTCGTCATCACTTGTTTATACAAATGGCGTTTCAAATTGGCCAACTGACTCCCCTTCTTTACTTTTATTTTTTTTAAAACAAGCGGCTCTTCATACTCATTCATTTTATCCAAGACATCAAAAAGCTGTACAAAAAGCAATTTATCATCCCCTTTTTTCTGAATTCGTTTGGCATATAATTTAAAATTTCGTTTCTCTGATTTGGTCATCGCCTTTACCAAATCAAACAATGGATCGCTATCTCCATAAATCACTTTTATTTCAGGAACATTCATACACATATATTTCAGAAGGCATTTTTCAGGCTGAAAATAACAGCAAAATCAGCACTAACCTCCTATAAATCAGCAATTAAAATAGTAAAATTTACCTTTGAACATCATTAAAAGTCATAATATTCATTTCTAAAACTCTAAAGATGGCTATAATTTTGAGTAATAACGTAAGTCATTTACAATGAAAATTCTATGGTATTTAAAATAAAATAAACAATTAATCATGGCTAAATTAAAGTTTGAATACATTTGGTTAGACGGATATAAACCAGAACCAAATTTAAGAAGTAAGACAAAAGTAATTGATTTTGACGACTATAATGGACAAGCAGATGTTTTGCCGCTTTGGTCTTTTGATGGGAGTTCTACACAACAGGCAGAGGGACATTCTTCGGATTGTGTCTTAAAACCAGTAAATGTGTACCCTGATCCGCTCCGTAAAAATGCCTATTTAGTCATGTGTGAGGTATTAAATCCTGACCTGACACCACATGTATCTAATTCTCGTGCCAAAATAGAGGATGATGATAAAGATTTTTGGTTTGGATTTGAGCAGGAATATGTATTAATGGATCCTGAAACTAACTTACCAATTGGTTTCCCAGAAAAAGGCTTCCCTGCACCACAAGGCCCTTATTATTGTGCCGTTGGAACAGGAAAAGTAGATGGACGCGAATTAGTAGAGGAACACCTAGATGCTTGTTTAGAAGCAGGTATTCACCTTACAGGTATCAATGCCGAGGTGATGCTTGGGCAATGGGAATACCAATGTTTTGGTAAAGGAGCCAAAAGTACGGGTGATGACCTACAAGTATCCCGCTATTTATTATTCCGTATTGCTGAAAGCTATGGTTTACATGTAGAGTTACATCCTAAGCCTGTAAAAGGTGACTGGAATGGTAGCGGTATGCACTGTAACTTCTCTAATGGTGCGATGCGAGATGAAGGAGGCGAAGCTCTATTTAAAGCCATTTGCGAAGCATTCCGTCCAGCACACAAAGAGCATATAGCGGTTTATGGTTCTGATAATGACCAACGCCTAACAGGCTTACACGAAACACAATCTATTGATAAATTTAGCTATGGTGTGAGTGATAGAGGGGCTTCGATTCGTATTCCAGTAAACACTGCTGCTGACTGGAAAGGCTATCTGGAAGATCGCCGTCCTGCTTCCAATGCAGATCCTTACCAAGTAGCGGGTAGAATTGTTAAAACCGTAAAAAGTGCAAGTGTTCCCGTATAAGTAACTAGGAAAAGAACTTCACTTTTTAATAAAAGTTGACTTTGGACATATTATAAATTCAAAGGCAGTCTGTTTACTCAGGCTGCCTTTTTTTATACCAATTCATTCCCTCTACTATCCATACCGTTTACTATCTCAAAGATACCATTCATACATTCACAAAGCAATTCTCCTAAATGTACGTTATATTTGAATCATAACAAAGAACAGAAATCAAGTCTTAAAAAACATACTATCAATCAATAACCTATATTAAAAGGTTAGCATTTATAAAACAGAACACATTAACAGTATTCCCCCTCACAAGAGTGGGGGAATTTTTATTCAACATTGAAAACCAGATATAACTAAACAGAACACATTAATTATATCCTCTCTGAAAGGAGGGGATTTTTTATTTTAACTTGCCTTACCCAATTACAAAGCGATACCCCACTCCTCGTAAAGTTAATAACTGTACAGTAGGATCATCTGTTAAATAACTTCTTAATTTGGTAATATACACATCCATGCTTCTCGCATTCGAGATCGTATCATCTCCCCAAATTTCTATTAACAATTCATTTTTTTGAATCACCTCATTTTTTTGTTGTACCAAAGCCTTCAATAATTCTGTTTCTCGGTAAGTTAATTTTCGTACTTTTTTATGGAAATGTAATTCCATTTTTTGTGGATAAAAATTATATAAGCCGACTTCTAATAAAGTGACCTTACCTGATCTCTTTGAGGCAATTTGCAAAGACAATAAATTCTCAATCCGCACAATCAACTCTTCTAAGCTAAAAGGCTTGCGAATATAGTCATTTCCTCCCGATTGAAAGCCTTTCAACACATCGGCTGTTTCGTTTTTGGCAGTTAAAAAAATGATTGGTAATGAAGGATATTTTTGACGTAATTGTTGGCCTATCGAAAAGCCATCTACATTAGGAAGCATGACATCCAATAGACAAATATCGGGCTGCATAGCTTCACAAGCGGCTATTACCTCACTTCCATCCTCTACTAGCTGTACTTCATATCCGCGTGCAATAAGGGCATCTTTTACAATATAGCCTAGTGCCGCTTCGTCTTCTACATATAATATTTTGGTTGGCATATTATTATTTTTTGTCGTCGATAGTCACCCTCATCTCCGTCCCCTCTCCTTCCCGACTCTTTAACTCAATATTTCCTCCATGTGCTTTTACTACTTCAGCCACATAACTCAAACCCAAGCCATACCCTTTCACATTGTGTAAATTGCCCGTAGGGACTCGAAAAAATTGATCGAAAATTTGTTTTTGATACACTTCAGGAATCCCCCAACCATTATCCCTAAAAACAATCACTAGTTGCTCCTTTTCTCTTCGCGCAATTAGCTCAATGATAACGCCTTGCTCACTGTATTTCAAGGCATTATCCAGTAAATTGCGAAACGCATTAGCGAGGTGTGTAGCATCTCCTTGCAAAGTCAAATCAACAGCAATCGCTGTCTCAATAGTCGCACCTTTCTTTTGTATAGGCAATTGCATAGACCTTAGCACTTCTGATAATAAAGTACTCAAATTGACTGTCTGCATTTTATAGATAGACTTGCCTTGCTGCTCTGATTTGGCAAAGAGCAGTACTTGGTTAATCAAACCCGTTAAACGTTTCAATTCTTGGCGCGACATCGAAATATAGGCATTCGATTTATCTTTATCTTCTAGTAAATTAAAATCTTGTAAGGCTTCTAAGGCCACACCAATCGTTGCAACAGGTGTTTTAAGTTCATGAGTCATATTACTAATAAACTGTTGTTGGGTTTCGAGGGCAAGTTGTCGTTCTCTTTCACTGCGTTTAATGAGGAAAATAGTCGTACTAAAAAGAAGTACTAAAAAGAAGGCAAAGATGATTTGTGGAATCAATTGAAAAAAGGCTTGCAGTGGCACTTCATTCATTTTTAGTTGCCACTTTTCAGGTAAATTACCTGTCCTTATTTGGGAACTCGTTCCATCTTTTGTATTAATATTTATTTGTGTAGCAATATGTCCTTCAACAGACTCACTATCTCCCTTATATTCTATCCCTTCTATCTTAAAGAACCCGTCTGCCTTATCCGAATCCAATATTAGTGTCCCTAAACTACTTGCACTATCTATCTTTTCGAAAGTACTGTTTGAGGTAGCCTCTAAACTATCTAATAAGGAATAGGAACGCGAATTAATCCATTCTGCGGTTACCTTTAACATAATCTCATTTTGAAGGGCTTTTTTATTCGCTCCATATTCGCCCTTTATCCAAAACGCTAAAAATACAGCTAAAAATAGCAAGGATAAGATAACCAAGCCATTGGTAATTGTATGTAATTTTTGTGATGTCATATATCCTTTTTTACCCCTTCAAAATACCTTATTTCTAACTCAAAAATAAATCCATTAACGCTAATTAACGCAATTTAATACTGGATTAACCTGTCCCAATCATTAAAATGCTAGGCGTGTCCTGTTTTTCCTTTTTTGCTCGTTCATGCGTGGACGCATGAACTT
>JAHDCM010000219.1 GCA_020629895.1 Bacteroidota bacterium | reverse complement strand
CAATAGTAGAGACACAAAATTTTGTGTCTCTACTATTGCGCTTTTTTTATACACGGCACGCCCAGATGTTAATGATTGAGTGATTGAATGAATGAATGATTGAGTAGAGGGGTTTCGTGATTGTGCTTATTTTTTGGCTTCGTTGCGTATTTTGAGCCATGCTTTGTAGAGTTTCTTTTGAGTTCTGGATGGTTTTTCGACCATAGATAGCTTATAACTGAAATGTTCGGCGGGGTGTAGTTCGGTTTGGATGTGCATAATTTCGCCTCCTCGACTCACCATAATATCTACTTGATCTCCTTGTGATTTACGAGCGAGTAAGGTAGCGATATTATCGGAACTTTTGACGCGATAATTGTCAATAGCAATGATTTCGTCGTTGACATTTAAGCCACTTTCGTAGCCACAACTTCCTCGTTTCACAGCGGTTACTTTATTACTACTATTGAGGTTGACACCTAGTGCAATTTTGTCGGCATCGGCAGTATTTTCGAGAGTCAGCCCAACATAGTCGAAGTATTTTTGGTAGTCGATAGGCTCGACACCTGATACGTGGGAGGTAAAGAAGGGATCGAGTTCTTTTCCTGCAAATTTTTCGACGGCTGCTTGAAATTCTTCATCCGTAAAGCCGCGCTGTTGGTTTTTATAATACTCGTCATACATATAGCGCATCACATCGTCCATGCTTTTTTTCCCTTTGGTGTTGTGTAAAATTTCGAGATCGAGTAGGGTAGAGAGGACGGCTCCTTTGGTGTAGTAGGAGATGCAGCAGTTATTGAAGTTTTCGTCAGAACGGTAGTATTTGATCCATGCGTCGAAACTGGCTTCGGTAACGGATTGTACTTTTTTACCAGGGCGGTTTTCGTGAGAATTAATATTGCCAGCAACTACTTTGAGGTATTCTTCTTCCGTCATTAGTCCAGTACGAACAAGTAGGTGATCGTCGTAGTAGCTGGTGACACCTTCTGCTACCCAAAGTAGGGTGGTATAGTTTTCATTTTCATAGTCGAATGGGCCGAGTACTTGTGGGCGAATGCGTTTGATATTCCATAAGTGGAAGTATTCGTGTGCCATTAGGCCTAACCAGCGGTTGAGTTTGGGACGAGGGCTATAATTCCAACGGGGGTACATGAGGCAGGTGGAATGAAGGTGTTCGAGTCCTCCATATTTGCCATCGGTGCTGAAATTGATAAAGGTATAGTCGTCAGTAGGAAGATCACCAAAAATATTGGTACATTCCTCGACTACTTTTTGAATAGAGCTAACGAGTAGTTCTTCATCATAATTTCCTTCGCCTACTAATGCTAAGTGGTGTGGTGTTTTGGCTGCTTCAAAATCTACGACTTTATGAGTGCCAATTTCGATAGGGGAGTCGGCTAGTAGGTCGTAATTGGGGACACTTAATACCCATTGGTCGCCATCAACAGGCTTTAGGGCCGTAGAAATAGTATTAAAGTTGTTATGCGGTTGGATATGTAAGGTACTTGGTAAATCTAAGTGTCCATCTATAAACATAAAGACACTGGCTCCATTGATGTAGGCGTGTGAAGCGTCAAGAAAGCTGGTACGTACACTAAATTCGAAGGAGTAGACGCGGTATTTGACAGAGATTTCGCTGCTGCCTGCTGTTTCGATGCGCCACGTATTTTTATTTATTTTTTTAAAGTCCAATTCGCTATCACCTGTTTGTGCTTCGAAGCCTTCTACTTTTCGAGCAAATTCTCGGACGAGGTAGGAGCCAGGTGTCCAAACAGCCATTTTGAGGTCAACGGTTTCTTGATCTAAGCCACTTATTTTGGTTTCGACTTCAAAATAGTGGGTGTGAGGTTCGGGCATTGACAAATGATAGGTCAATATAGGACTTGCGGTGCTAGTCATCATATAGAATAAAATGAAAAAAGTCGTTAGGAGCGTTTGCTTTAACATAGGCATTAGTTTACTTCGTTTTTAAGCCATAGATATAACCATATTTCTTTTTGGCATAATCCATAAAGTATTGGAAGGTTAGTTTTTCTCCTGTAATAGCGATACATAAATCTTCGGCAGTATAGAATTTTCCATACTGATGGATTTTGGTGCGTAACCATTGTAGCAGGGGACGCATATTGCCATTGGTGATTTGGTATTCTAGGTCGGGAATTTCTTTTTCGGCTTGTTGGTAAAATTGAGCAGCATAGAAACTTCCGAGAGAGTAGGTAGGAAAATAGCCTAAGCTACCATGTGACCAGTGTATATCTTGTAAGCATCCCTCTTTGTCGGAAGGAACATCAATATTGAGGTATTCCTTGTATTTTTGATTCCAGATTTGTGGAATATCTTTAACTTTGATACTACCCTCAATGAGTTCTTTTTCGATAAGGAAGCGGATGAGGATATGGAAATGGTAAGTTAGTTCATCGGCATTTGTACGGATGAGGGATGGTTTTACGATATTGACCGTCTTATAGAATTTTTCTAAGTCTACCGTTTGTAAATTTTCGGGAAAGGCTTCTTGTAAGCGTTTGTAATTGGCTTTCCAGAAAGGAAGGCTTCTACCGACATTATTTTCCCAGAGACGCGATTGCGATTCGTGAATACCTAGTGAGAGGTAATTGCCAGTAGGGAGACCATAGTCTTCTTGTTTTAAGCCTTGCTCATAAAGCGCATGCCCGCCTTCATGAATACAACTCCAAATCATTTCGTACAAGTTATACTCATCAATACGGGTGGTGACACGTACATCATTACTACCAAAGCTGGTGGTAAAAGGATGTGCGGACACGTCTTGTCTTCCAGCTTTGAAATCGTAGCCCATTTGTTCCAGTACTTCCAACCCAAACTGCCATTGTTTATCTTTTGGGTAATACTTATACATCCACTGATCTTCCACTTGTGAACGGTCGCTGATTTCTTTAACAAAATCGACTAACTGTTGGTGTACATCCTTGAAGAGTGGTAATAGATTGCTTGTTTTTTCTCCTGGTTCAAACTGATCCAATAAGGCATCATAAGGATGTTCATCATAGCCCAATAGTTCACATTCTTCTCGTTTGAGTTGTATCATTTCTTCGAGGGCGGGCTGGAAGATACTGAAGTCGCTGGCGGTACGTGCTTTGAGCCAACTCTGGTAACACTCAGAGGTTACTTTAGATAAACGTACTACAAATTCGGTGTTGTATTTTTGCTTTTTTTGGTACGCACTAAGGCTTTCTGTTACATTACGTCGTTCCCATTCGTTGAGGTTTTCCTGTTCGCTGAGTTGGTGCAACAGGTCACCTAGTTCTTCTGAAGTGGCTAGTTGGTGTGCAATTTTAGTAAGTGTTGATATTTGTTGCGCACGCAAAGAGGCTCCTTTTTGGGGGAGATAGGTTTCTTGATCCCAGTTTAATACAGAAATAGCATGATTGACATCTGCTAGTTCTTGCATTTTTTCTTGATATAGTTTGTAGGTTTTTTCTACGGCAGTAATCATATATTGGTACAGTTTTTTTGAGTTAATTATCACTTTTTAGTGAGGGATAAGGCTAGTAATAACCAACCTATAATAAAGCAAATTCCTCCTATGGGGGTTAGTGGCCCTAAGACAGGAGTGAAATGTTCTAGACCCATTAGGCTACGGTTTGCCAATAAGTACAAGGAGCCAGAAAATAGGAAAATACCTGCGATAAAAAAGAAGGATGCAAATTTCGCGAATTTATGCGAGTTTTTTGCATATACAAGTCCTGATAAAAATAGCGCGAAGGTATGATAAAATTGATAACGAATCCCAATATCGTAAATACGTAGTTGGTCATCGCTTAATACGCTTTTCAATCCGTGGCTACCAAAGGCTCCTAAGATGACTGCGGTAGCACCGAAAAGGCAAGCAATTGGCAGTATTTTTTGAGACATAACAAACATGCGTTAATGGAAGCGCGAAATTAGTGATTTTTTAACTATTTCTCGCTATACATTTAGTATATTGGATGCGATGACCCGATTTGCTAATTCTAAGTTAAACCCTTTATGAAATTGAAATGGCCACTTGGTCTTTTAATCCTACTATTCCTAATTGGCACCTTTATCTACTATGGGTGGTTTTATGAAGAACGCCTATTGTATAAGGCGATTCCAAATGATGCTGTCATGATCATGGAGTTACAAAATTTGGATTCCTTACAAACGGCTTTACATCAAAATATTGTTTGGGAGGATTTGCAACAAATAGACTGGGTAAATAAAGTTGATAAAACGTATAGTGTCCTTGACTCTATTTTTTTAAAAGATCGGCAAGCTGTTCGAGAAACAGTGCTTTCTTCTTTGCATGTGACGAAACATGATGATTATGAAATATTACTGGTGGTAGATAAGGCCTTATTACAAGCTCCACTCGACTTGATGATTCGTCAATTAGAAACAGATCGTCAGGCATACAAGGTGTATTCACGAACTGTTCGAGGGGCTACAGTTTTTGAATTAGAACATCCACAATTAGGAAAACGCTTCTCTTTTGCGACCAAAGGAGAAAATTTTATTGCTAGTTTTAGCTCACATTTAGTAGACGAATCACTGGTAGATTATCAGGAAGGAACAAGCCGATACTGGAATATGACCAAACGCATTTCACCTCATACAGATGCTTGTTTTTACTTTAACTTCCCTAAGTTTCCCTTATTAAAAAGTTTATTTTTTAATAAGGAACCAAATAATCTATTTCATCTACTAAGTGAGCAGGTCAAATGGATGCGTTGGGAAATGAATTTTCATAAAGGAGGTATTGGCTTTGGCGGCAATGCATTGTTAAACCAAGAAAATCAACTGTATAACTGGGTATTGCGCCAAGAAGGAAATGGTGCAATGACCATTCCCAAGATACTGCCTTCCAATACGGCTTTTTTAGCGCATTGTAATATTAATGATTACAAAGAAATTCACGATCAATTAGATAATAAATGGGCAGAAGCTTTCGGAACTTATGGCGTTGATTGGATTGGAAAAGAATGGGCATTTGGCTTGACAGAACCGACAAGTGGGGATGCCTTTTTAGAAAGTTTTGTGGTACTTGATGTACATGATGTAGAACGCGCCAGTGATGTCGTAGCAAAACTCACGACCGTAAATGGACCTGTACATGCTCCTAAAAAATACCATTCCTATCAAGTTATTCATGGAGATGCTAGTATTATTGTCGGCCATCTATTTGGAGAATTAGCAGGCTCTCATTATAAAGATGCCTATTATACCTTCATAGATCATTATTTGCTCCTTGCCTCTACCGAACACCATTTGACGGTACTCATCAAAAAATACTTAGCACAGAAAACGCTAGATCGTTTTGAAGACTTTACCGATTATGTAACAAGTCGCGATAGTAGTACCAATATATTATGTTATGCTAATATTGGACTCATGCAGCAACTCCTAATCCGAAATGCTTCTACGGCTTTCGGAGAAGATTTGCGATTGAATTTTGATTCCTATAAAAAAATAAGTCCATTTGTATGTCAGCTAAAAAAAGAGCGTCGAGATGTCGTGACAGATGGTTTGATTGGGTATGCCGAATCAGAGGAGGTACTCAAAACCCTTTTGTGGAGCAAACCATTAGGTGATAAAATAATGATGTCTCCACAAGTCATCACCAATTACCGCACCCAAGAAAAAGAAATCATTGTACAAGATCAAAGCAATATGCTTTATCTTTTGAGTAAAAATGGAAATGTAATTTGGCAACGCGATATAAAAGCTCCTATTCTAGGAAAAATACATCAAGTAGACTTCCATAATAATGGACAACTACAATTTCTATTCAATACCGAGTCGAGCATCTTTTTATTAAATCACGAAGGAGGCGATGAATATGGATTTCCCAATGGACTTGCCCGTAAAGCAATCACTGGATTAAGTATTGCTCGAACTAGCAATCGACGCGTCAATTATGATTACTTTATTCCTTGTGTAGGGAAAGAACTATACGGTTACCAATACACAGGCGTGCCACTTGATCGCTGGCGACCCAAATATAAATTATCTACGGTAAAACAACCTATTTTATATTTTGAACATGAAGGAAAAGGTCGAATAGTGGTCATTAATGAAAAGGGAAATGTTATTTTCTTAGATCGAGAAGGAAAAGAAAAAGCAAGGGCCTATATCGGACATAAAATTGTAGGAACTCCCCAAATTGACCGTAGAAATGGCGAACCTGTGGTCGTATTACTGGCCCAAAATGGAAAAACCTATTTTGTAGATCGCTTTGGTGAAAAATGGAGTAAAAAACTCACTCCAAGAAGTGAATATATGCAGTTTTTGAGCGATAATATACTTGGAGATGCCAATCAAGAAGAATTGATATACATTGCTGACAACCAAATTTTTATTTGCAACGAACGCGAACGCATTGCCAATACCATCCTACCAGACGGAGCCATTCCCCATCAGATTTTTGCTGTCGATAATATTACAGATAAGGAAGTAAAACGAGTAGGCGTGTTTTGTGAAAATAGTGAGCAAATTTTTCTACTCGATAAATATGGTAATATTGACGAAGACTTTCCTTTACCAGCTACCACGCCTTTTGTGATTACCGACCTACTAGGAAGTGGGCAGAATATTTTGATCGCTGGTGGGAAAGATAATAATGTATTTGCGTATAAGTTGAAGTGACGATTAACGT
>JAHDCM010000218.1 GCA_020629895.1 Bacteroidota bacterium | reverse complement strand
CGCGAAGCCAATGATTGAGTGATTGAATGCCTGAATGATTGAATGTTTTTTTATTGCTGTTCTAGCGATGACGCTGGCGGCAACTCCGTCGGACGTTCATCGTTCAACCGTCAACCGTTCGTACAGGTAAAATAATCAATCAGGAAGGGAACTATGATAATTGTGAGGGAAAGCGACACTATCAAATTATGGAAAGCCTAGAAGCTGCTCAAAGCTATGCCCAAGCACAAATAGAAACAGAATTAGTAGAGGTATTAATTTACAATTTTGAAGGAGAATTTGTTGAACTATATCGTCCAAATCCAGTACATTCGCAACTAAACAAAAATCCTCAAGCTTTGAATATGCTGCCCAATCCCCAAAAACTATTTGTCATTGATGGTATCGGTGCTATTGCTTCTGCCTTTTTTCTAGGAGTCGTATTAGTACAACTCCAACACCTTATAGGAATGCCTCGAAATACCTTGTACTTTCTTGCTATCCTACCCATTCTATTTGTCCTTTATGATGCTTATGCCTATCAACAAGTAAAAAAAGCCTATAACTGGCCCTATTTAAAAGTCATTGCTTTTGTCAATCTAAGCTATTGTTTTGTTTCGGTGGCTATGTTATTCCTACACTACGACGCATTGACCACGCTTGGGTGGCTATACTTTATAGGGGAAATACTGATTATTTTGGTATTGGTGGTGATCGAGCTTAAAGTAGATGCGAAATGGAGGGAATGATTCCTTCAACTATTCTTATTATTGATATTCCACAAGCCATCCACATCACTATGTGCCTCAAAACCATCAAAAGCAATGCCCGCTTCCTTCAAGGCTTTGGCACTGGCCAAGCCCGATGGTCCTGCTCCTATAATGGCATATTTGTTACTTGTATTCATTTGTAATCACTATAAATTGTATGTATTTTTGCAAGCTAGAAAGAACCAGCCTCTAAGTAGCTAAAAATAAAGTGATTGATAAGGGGATCAAAAGTTTTTCAACTAAGCTATTTTTATTTTCTACCAGTCAATTAAAAGAAGGAAAGTTTTCAATGAATGAATGCTTTTTGCCTATTAATCATAGTTGAAACATGGAAACAGTAGCTCAAATGGAAGAGTACCAGATTGCCGTTCTGGAGGCTGTAGGTTCGAATCCTACCTGTTTCTATCTTTAGTCTTGCTATTGCAATCAAGATAACCTCTAATATTGAAATAATGGGGGCCGTAGCTCAAATGGAAGAGCGTAGTAAATCAAACACTATGGATGCGGGTTCGAATCCCGTCGGTCTCCCTCTTTAGGAATAGAATGGCAATTAGCTTACTTCCCTCATCGAACTAGTCTCTCAATTTTGTATATAATAATAAAAAGTGCTACCTTTGCACTTCATTTCGCGACTAATGTGCTAAATGTTTGAAAACGTATCTATTAACCAATTTAAAAGTATTAAATTTTGACTGAAAAAGATTTAGAAAATCAAAACCAACCAAATGAAGAACAACAACAAGAAGTAGAAGCTTCTTCTGTTGAAGAAACCAATGAACAAGCATCAGACAATGAAGAAACTGATGGATCACTCTTAGAAAGCCTAGTAGATCAACCTGCTACGGAAGCAGCTTCACACGATGATTTCGACTGGACTTTAGACAAGCGTTCGGTTAGTTCTTATACCCAAGAGGAAAAGGACAGCATGCAGAACATGTACGATGGTACCTTTAAAACGATCAACGAACATGAAATTATCTCTGCGCGTGTAGAAGCAATCACCGATTCAGATGTTGTACTTGATATTGGATTTAAATCTGATGGCTTAATCTCTTTATCTGAATTTAGAGACACACCTGATATTAAGCCTGGTGATGAAATCGAAGTGTATGTAGTAGAAAAAGAGGATTTGAAAGGACAATTAATCCTTTCTCGAAAAAATGCAAAACTACTTCGTGCTTGGGAAAGCATTGTTACCGCACACAAAGAAGACCTTGTTATTGAAGGAACCATTATTAGTAAAACGAAAGGAGGACTAATTGCCGATGTTTATGGATTAGAAACCTTCTTACCTGGTTCTCAAATTGATGTAAAACCAATCGTAGATTACGATTCTTATGTTGGAAAGCGCATGCCTTTCAAAGTGGTTAAAATCAATGAAGCAATCAAAAATGCCGTTGTTTCTCACAAAGCATTGATCGAAAGTGACCTAGAAGAACAACGTCAACAAATTATTTCTCAATTAGAGAAAGGACAAGTACTAGAAGGTACAGTGAAAAACATTACCGATTTCGGTGCCTTTATTGATCTTGGTGGAGTTGATGGACTATTATACATCACCGACATCTCTTGGGGACGTATCAGCCATCCATCTGAAATATTAGAGCTAAACCAAAAACTCAATGTAGTAGTTATTGACTTCGATGATGCCAAAAAACGTATCTCTCTTGGCTTGAAGCAATTAACACCACATCCGTGGGAAATCTTAAACCCAGAATTAAAAGAAGGTTCTGTGGTGAAAGGACGTATCGTAAATATCGAAGACTATGGTGCTTTCTTAGAAATTACTCCTGGTGTAGAAGGTTTGATTCACGTTTCAGAAGTTTCTTGGTCAAACCAGCCTATCAATGCAAGAGAATACTTCAAAGTAGGTAATGAGTATGACGCGAAGATCGTAACACTTGATCGTGATGACCGAAAAATGTCACTAAGTATCAAGCAGCTTCAAGCAGATCCTTGGGATGAAATCAAAGAGAAATATCCAGTGGATAGTGCGCATAAAGGTATTGTTAAAAACATCACGCCTTACGGTGTATTCGTTGAACTAAACGAAGGTATCGGTGGTATGGTACATATTTCAGACCTTTCTTGGACGAAGCGTTTCAATCATCCTTCTGAATATACTAAAGTTGGACAAGAGCTAGATGTAGTGATACTTGGTATTGATAAAGAATCTCGCAAATTGTCACTAGGACATAAGCAGATTGAAGAAGATCCATGGGATACCTTCTCGAATGTATTCCCTGTTGGTTCTCGCCACGAAGGAACTATCATCAAACGTGATGATAAAGGTGGTGTTGTTTCTTTACCTTACGGTTTAGAAGCATTCGCTCCTAACAAGCATCTCAAGAAGCAAGATGGTACTTATGCACAGTTAGATGAAGCATTAGAGTTTATCATTATCGAATTTGATCGTAACGATAAGCGAATCATCGTGTCGCACCTCAAAGCACATCAAGCGAAGCGAGAAGATCTCGAAAAGCAGGTGAAAGCAGCGCAAGAGAAAAATAAACGCCAAGCAATGAAGAAAATGAGCGATTCTAGTAACAAGAATAAAGCAACGCTTGGTGATTTAGATGTCCTTTCACAGTTGAAGAAGAAAATGGAAGAAGACGAGAAAGGGAATTAAGTATAGGTTTTAATTACTTATAAATGAAGAAACCCGAATAACGATCATCGTTATTCGGGTTTTTAGTTTTACCTCTTTATTTAGTCTTCATTCCTTAAACGCCTTCACCTCAAACACCTCCCCACAAAAATCATATTCTTCTGGCTGATTCGAGGCCACCAATATCAAGCGATTAGTTCCAAAGCGCGCCACCAACTCCTTATACCACTGTATTGCCTGCTCATCCAAATTCGTCGTCGGTTCATCCAGCAACACAATCGGTGTATCTGCTAATAAAGTCAATGCCAATTTAACCCGCTGTTTCATCCCCGATGAATAAAAGCGAATTTGTTGATGGACACGTCCACCTGGCAATTGAACGAGGTCAATAATCGCAGGAATGGTTAATTGATCGCGAAACGGAACAAAATGTTGTTGAAAATTCAGAATTTCTTGGAGGGAATATTCTTCTATGAGTTCGATATAAGGAGCAGCCCAACTAAGCTGTCGAAAAATAGTTTCTTGGGTAAAACTTTGTTGATTGATTTGATAGCTAACCTGACCAGCAGAAGGGCTTAAACTGCCGGATAAAATTTTAAGTAAAGTCGATTTGCCCGAACCATTCGGCCCCAAAATAGCATAATGTTGACCCGACTCAAAACGAAAATTGATATGCCGAAAAATCCACTCTTTTCGAAAACGTTTACCTATATCCTGTAAGTCAATTTGAATCGTATTCATTAAGTATCCAATTCTTTCCGTTTATGAAGTCCCCGCACAATTCCTTTGGGAGAATTGCGTACAAAATCAAGGATATAATCACGGTGAACACTAGGCGCAAAATTTTCCTCAATCAATAAAAGAGCTTCTTTTTGTATCATCTTCCCCTGAAACAAGGGCAGGTAAATATTGTGCAACTCATGAATCATCTCTTTAGAAAAGCCCCGTCGTTCCAAACCAATAGAGTTGATCCCAATATAAGAAATAGGCTCACGAGCAGCTTTAATATAAGGAGGCACATTTTTACGAACCAATGAACCGCCCGCCACAAAACTATGCGCTCCAATTTTAATAAACTGTTGCACCGCAACCATCCCCTCTAAAATGGCATAATCCTCAATTTCTACATGTCCCGCTAAATTCACCGCATTTGCCAAAATAATATGATCACCCAATTGACAATCATGCGCCACATGCACATAAGCCATCAATAAACAATCACTACCCACCACCGTTTTCCAAGCATACTGTGTGGCCCGATTAATCGTCACACACTCCCGAATGGTTGTCCGATCTCCAATCTCTACAAAAGTCGCTTCTCCCTTGAATTTCAAATCCTGTGGAATAGCAGCGATAACCGCCCCTGGAAAAATACGACAGTGTTTTCCAATTTTTGCCCCCTGAAAAATGGTCACATTCGGACCAATCCAAGTTCCCTCGCCAATCTCTACATCCCGATCTATATAAGTAAATGGACCGATGGTAACATTCGCCCCAATCTTAGCACTGGGATGAATCTCCGCCTTCGGAGAGATGGATTCAATTTTTTGACCATTTATCATAAAGTACAGTTTTTCATTTTTTCATTGTCTTTGCCGTCAATTCAGCCTCCGCCACAAGTGTCGTTCCCACATAAGCCATCCCCTTCATCTCACAAATGCCCCGACGAATAGGACTCAATAATTCACATTGGAACAAAAGTGTATCACCAGGTTTAACCGCCTTTCGAAACTTCACCCGATCCATCTTCAAAAAGTAAGTTACAAAATCTTTAGGATTTTCCGCTTTACTCAATAACAAGACCCCACCAGTTTGTGCCATTGCCTCCACAATCAACACACCTGGCATCACTGGATGACCAGGAAAATGTCCCTGAAAATACGCCTCATTATAAGTGACATTTTTAATGCCCACCACTTTCGTATCCTTTAAATCAATAATCTTATCGACTAATAAAAAAGGAAATCGATGTGGCAAACAGTCCAATATATTATTGATGTCATAAACCGCCTCTTTCGTTGGATCATACTGCGGAATTTCCAATAATTTTTTTTGTTGCAACAAATACTTTTTCAGTTCTTTCGCAAAACTCACATTACTTCTATGCCCAGGTTTCGATGCAATAATACGCCCACTAAACGGAATCCCAATCAACGCCAAATCACCTACCAAATCCAATAACTTATGCCGAGCTGGCTCATTACTAAACCGCAAACTCGTTTCATTCAAATAACCCCTTGATCCAATCGTCATAGAAGGCTTTCCAAGTTGCTTCGCCAATGCATCCAACTGCGCTTTAGGCAACTCCCGATCCACCACCACCAATGCATTACTCAAGTCCCCCCCCTTTATTAAATTGCGTTCCATCAAATACTCCAACTCATGCAAAAAACAAAAAGTACGAGCAGGCGCAATCTCTGTTTTAAACTGCCGAATATCCGACAAGGAAGCATGTTGTGGGCCAAGCACCTCCGAATTAAAATCAATCATCGAAGTCAACTGATAACGATGATCACTAGCAGGCAAAGCAATCAATTCCGCATCCTTTTCTGCATCATAAAAACGCAAATTCGTATGAATCGGGATATAAACACGTTCCTTTTCCTGCACCTGCTTTCCCGCCTCCTCCAATAAAGCACTAAACGGAGCCGCACTCCCATCTACAATCGGCAATTCCTGATTATCCACCTCTACCAAAATATTATCAATATCCGCTCCCACAATACTCGCCAACACATGCTCTACCGTCGAAACACTTGCCCCATTTTTTGATAAAGTCGTGCTTCGAAGCGTATCCGACACATTACTAACGTCCGCTTTTATCATGGGCTGTCCCTCCAAATCCGTCCGCACAAAAAAAATCCCACTACCAGCTTCCGCAGGCTTAAACGTCAAATTCACCGCCTCTCCCGAATGCAAGCCATAGCCACTAATACTAACCGCCTTTTGAATAGTATGTTGATAATATGTAGTCAATGAAGTACTAATTTGTCTTAAATAATAATGTGTTTGTCTTTTCGATCCTATCACCCTATCATCCCATCACCCAATCATCAATAAATCTGGGCGTGTCCTTTTTTCGCCTCGCCTATCAATGCGTCCACACATTGATAGGCGAGGCGAAAAAAGGTCGGGCTATCCGCTTGTAGTTGCCTCCTAGAAAACGAGTTCGGCTAATACGCCTAGCAGTGTCTTCCGCTGTCAGCCCTGCTAGGCGTAGCCTCACAACGTTTCTATGTCGCCAAGCTACCACTACTATCCCTCACGCGAAAAACGATTGAACGATTCAC
>JAHDCM010000217.1 GCA_020629895.1 Bacteroidota bacterium | reverse complement strand
TGAAGCAAGGACTAGCGGGGCTGACGAAGGAAGACACCGCTAGGAGTATGCTGAATAAGCAGGTATGAGGCAACTACAAACGGATAGCCCGACGTGTATAAAAAAAGCGCAGTATTTTGCTTCTGCCAGCGTCTTCGCTGGTGGCAAAATATTGCGCTTTTTTATACACGGCACGCCCAGCGTTATTGATGATTGGGTGATTGGGTGATCGGGTGTATTAGAAATTCCAATCGTAGGTATCTAGTTCGGCGACACATGCTTTTACCAGATCAATAGAGTGACGAATATCGGCTTTGTGTGACATTTCGATTACTTGGTGAATGTGTCGGGTAGGGATGGAGATAGCACCAGCTAATGAGCGACCTAATTGTTGCATTGCCATGGTATCGGTTCCTCCTGCTGTGAGGATTTCGGGTTGCCAGGGGATATTGTGTTTATCGGCTGTTTGTTTCATAAAAGCAACCATTCGGTGATCGCAGATGGTTCGGGCATCCATGATTTTAATGGCGGTTCCTTTGCCAAGATGCGTTACTTTTTCGTGATCGGAGGCTCCTGGTAAATCGAAAGCAATAGTTGTATCGAGGCAAATAGCAAAGTCGGGATTGATATCGAGTGATGCGGCATTGGCTCCTCTTAATCCGACTTCTTCTTGGACGGTAAATACGGCATATACATCGTAGGGGAGTTCTTGATCTTTGAGTTCGCGTAGCATTTCTACTTGAATAAAGACAGAAACTCGGTTGTCTAGTGATTTGCAATTGACACAGTCGCCCATTTCGATGAGTTGGCGTTCGCGGGTGATGGGGTCGCCAATGGAAACGATTTCTTTTACTTTTTCTCCACTAAGTCCTGTATCAATAAAATAATCGTCTAATCGGGTGGGTTTGCCTCTTTCGGCAGGTGGGATGAGGTGAATGGGTTTGACGCCCATGACACCGATAATGTCTTCTTTTCCATGAATGATGACTCGTTGTGAGGTGAGTGTTTTGGGGTCGAAGCCTCCTAGTGGTCGAAATTTGATAAATCCTTTATCGTCAATGTGATAAACAATAAAGCTAATTTCGTCCATGTGGGCAGCGAGCATAACTTTGGTCGGTTTTTTTCCTCGTTTGATGGCAATGAGATTGCCCATGTTGTCAATCTTTACTTCGTCTACTAGTGGTGTGACTTCTCTTTTTACGACATCTCTTATTCGCTGTTCAAATCCTGGGGCTCCAGGTGTTTCACAAATTTCTTTTAATAAGGCTATGTTAATCATGAGTATAAAAATTTCGCCAAAGATAAGAGATTTTAAGCGATCTTTTACTAAGTAAATAAGAATAAATAACTAAGTCCATAATGCTGACTATCTTGTCGCTATTCAGCGTTGTAAAGCCTCGCCGATGCGCTGCATCGCCTACGTTTGACGCCTTGACTAACAACAAGCTAGTGTTACATTATGGCCTCATTTATTTTTTCATCTTTACTAATTCTTGTTGCTTGGAGGAATATTTGTTCGTTTTACTTGTGTACCTTTGCAAAAATTTTTTTAGTGACGATAAATAGTTCGGGATATGACAACATCTACAATACTAAATGATACGCTTATTTTTGACTTGATAAAGCGGGAGGAAGCGCGTCAACTAGAAGGCGTTGAGTTAATTGCTTCTGAGAATTTTATTAGTTCGCAGGTGCGTGCTGCGATGGGTAGTGTATTGACTCATAAATATGCGGAGGGTTATCCGGGTAAACGTTATTATGGGGGCTGTGAGGTAATTGATGAGGTGGAGCAGCTTGCTATTGATCGGGCTAAGGAGTTGTTTGGTGCGGCTTATGCGAATGTGCAGCCTCATTCGGGAGCGCAGGCAAATGCGGCGGTGATGTTGGCGGTTTTGCAGCCTGGTGATACGATTTTGGGATTTGATTTATCGCATGGGGGGCACTTGACGCATGGTTCGCCAGTGAATTATTCGGGTAAGATTTACCGTCCTACTTTTTATGGGGTGGAGCAAGAAACGGGGCGTATTGATATGGATAAGGTGGAAGCGATTGCATTGAAGGAGCGTCCTAAGTTAATTATTTGTGGTGCTTCGGCTTATTCTAGGGATTGGGATTATGCGCGTTTTCGGGCGATTGCGGATGAAGTAGGGGCTTTGTTAATGGCTGATATTGCGCATCCTGCTGGGTTGATTGCGAAGGGCTTATTGAATAATCCGCTTCCACATTGTCATATTGTGACGACGACGACACATAAGACGTTGCGCGGGCCTAGGGGAGGAATGATTTTGATGGGAGAAGATTTTGAAAATCCGTGGGGATTGAAGACGGGTAAGGGAGTGGTTCGGATGATGAGTAGTATTTTGAATGGAGGGGTTTTTCCTGGAACGCAAGGTGGGCCGTTGGAGCATGTGATTGCTGCTAAGGCGATTGCTTATGGAGAGGCTTTGAGTGGTGAATTTAAGGCTTATGGGGAGCAGGTGATAGCGAATGCACAGGTATTGGCGAATGAGTTGGTGAAGCGTGATTATCAAATTATTTCGGAGGGAACGGATAATCATTTGATGTTGATTGATTTGACGAATAAGGGTATTTCTGGTAAGAAGGCAGAGCGTTTGCTTGGTTTGGCGGGCATTACGGTGAATAAGAATATGGTTCCTTTTGATACCCGTTCTCCTTTTGTTACTTCGGGTATTCGACTTGGTACGCCTGCGGTTACTTCTAGGGGCTTGAAGGAGACGGAGATGTTGCAAATTGCGGAGTGGATTGATACGGTGATTTGTCATGCAACTGATGAGGAGTTTGTGGCGGGTATGGAGGCGGAAGTGCGGGAGATGATGTTGCGTTATCCGTTGTTTCAGTGGTAGTAGGTGTAGGTAGAATAAAAAATAAAAAAAGAGGCAATCATTTCTGATCGCCCCTTTTTTTATTTTTTATTCTACCTGCTTCATGCCTATGCTGTTTTTTGATATAAGTTTTGAGCAGGGATAGGGAGTGTAAAGTAGAAGGTGGTTCCCATGCCAGGTGTTGATTCCATCCATATTTGCCCACCGTGTTTTTCCACTATTTTTTGACAGATCGCGAGTCCCATTCCTGTTCCTTCTGAGTAGTCAGTAATGTATTGTAGTCTGTTGAAGATATGGAATATTTTATCTGCTTGATTTGGTTCGATGCCTTGCCCGTTGTCTTTGATAGCAAATTTCCAGAATAAATCTGTTTGCTCTGCGCTAATGTGAATGCGAGGCGGAATATCTCGGCGGTATTTGATGGCGTTGCTAATGAGGTTGCGAAATAGTTGTAATAGTTGGATTTGGTTGCCTCTGATTGTTGGAAGGTTGTCGTAGGTAATAATTGCATTGTGTTCTTCCATTTGGAATTTTAGTTTTTCGAGGCTGACTCTAGCTATTTCTTGTGCTTCGATGAGTTGGAAGGACTTGGGACGCATACTGATGTTGGAGTAGCGTGCTAAGTCGCGTAATAGGCTTTGCATTTTATTGACACCATCTACCACAAATGTGATAAATTCGTCGGCTTCGTCGTCTAGGTTTCCTTTGTATCGTTCGTTTAGCAGTTGGGTGAAGCTTCCAATCATGCGTACGGGTTCTTGGAGGCTGTGTGCAGCGATATAGGTAAAGTGTTCTAGTTCTTCGTTTTTTCGTTCTAGTTGTGCAGCATAGTCAATGACAATTTTATCTTCTATTTTTCTACTAGAAATATTTTTCATGTATATGCAGCAGTAGTTGCTGTCATGGAGTCCCATGTGTTTTACAATCATTTCTACGGGTACCGCATCCCCTTTGTCATTTGAGATAGCTGCTTCAAAAACGCAATCGCCGTATTGTTCGGTGATACTCATTACTTTTTTCCAGTCTTTTAGTTCTTCACATATTTCTGCTGTTTTCATTTGGAGTATTTCATCTACTCTGCGTCCCATGAGTTTGGCTGCTGTGTTGTTGACGTAAACAATTCCTGCATTTTGATTGACCCATAAAATGGCTTCTGTGGATTTGTCGATGGTAAATTGTTTGAAGGAATCGTGTACTTGATTGACGAGTAGGTTGTCTGCTGATTCGATGATTAGAACAGCGAATTTTTGATCATTTACTTCAATGATTTTCGACTCTGTGAACGCCTTGTAATAACTATCTTTTTTATGGGAAATGTATATGCCATAATTGGATAGTGGTTCATTGAGTGGAATGTAACTGGAGTTTTCGTTGGTTAGGAGGTCGCCTGCAATTAGGATGTCGTCAATGCACTTGCCAACTAATTCTTCTTCTTCATAGCCAAATACCTTAGTCGCTTGAGGATTTGCTTTTATAATACTTCGATTGGTATCAATAATTAGCATTGCATCCTCTGTTAATAAGGATAGATGATTTAGTTTTTCTTTTGTTTGATTGACTTGGTTTAGCGTGACTTTTTTTCTGAAATACCAGTGGTATGTAATCATACCAACTAGTAAGATGAGTGCTATATAGGTCATGAGTAACTGTTAAAAAATACCTTTAAATGTAAGTTGCTTCTAAATGTAAGTATGGTAGAAGAAGTAAGGATGATGGGATTGAGATAGTTGGGGTACTGTTAGGTAGAGGGATAATGGATGAGTAGGTTTTGTTTTCTGTTTATTTATACTATAATGAGTTCAAATTGTTTCTTTTATACGTTATTTTTTTTGGACTTACCTATTGTCGTATGCAAGTATTGGAGGATGTAAATTGCTGCACTGATAGAAAAGATCTATCAGTGCAGTGATATTTCTTTAAAAATCATTAAAGTCATCAGCAATGACCTTAAAGGTGGTACGTCGGTTTTGTTGATGTTGTTCATCAGAGCAAGTGACCCCATCATCACACTCGTTGACCAATTGAGCTTCTCCATAACCTCTGGCTACGAGGCGATAGCTGTTTAAGCCTTTAGATGTTAGATAGTTGACAACAGACTGTGCGCGTTGTTGAGATAGGCGTAAATTGTAAGAGTCACTACCCCTTGAATCGGTATGCGCCCCTAATTCTACCTTTAAGTTTGGGTTTTCGAATAATAGCGTAGCCAAACGGTCGAGTGTAGGGCGGGCATCGGCTCGAATATCAGCTTTATCAAAATCATAGTATATATTCTCTAATACAATTTCGCGATTTTTGACAATCTTATCCATCATTAATTCTACTTTCACTACCACTGTGTCTTCTCCAACTACTCTTGGAACTCTGGACGTTACTTCTTTTGATGTTTTAAAATAGCTTGGTTTAGAGGCATTAACTCGATAATCGGCATTTCCTTCAATGACGACACTAAATTCACCTCGGTTATCAGTAACAAGGCGTTTTGCCATTGATGTATTATCACTTATTCCCAATATTTCAATTACTACGGCGGGTAAAGCCTCTAAAGAAAGAATAGAACTATTCGGGTCGCCAGGAATTTTGCGTACATTTTCAAATACCTTGCCCTCTAGGATATAAACAATTACAGGCTCCTGAATCACAACAGGTGGAGGCGTTGGTGTTACCACTTTAACAGGTGGAGGCGTTGGTGTTACCACTTTAACAGGCGGAGGCGTTGGTGTTACCACTTTAACAGGCGGAGGCGTTGGTGTTACCACTTTAACAGGCGGTGGAGTCGGCTCTTTTGGCGGTGGTGTTGGTTCTTTTGGTGGTGGAGTCGGCTCCTTTGGCGGCGGAGTCGGCTCTTTTGGCGGTGGTGTTGGTTCTTTTGGTAGTGGAGTCGGCTCCTTTGGCGGTGGAGTCGGTTCTTTTGGGGGTGGAGTCGGCTCCTTTGGCGGCGGTGTTGGTTCTTTTGGCGGTGGTGTTGGCTCTGTGGTTGGTTCTTCAGGAACTTCTACTACAATCGGTTCTTGCGGGATTCTAAGTTCGAACCGATAGATATCATCATTTCCTACACCTCCTTTCCGCGAAGAGCTAAAATATCCATAAGCTTCTACTGAGTCGAGTAATTCAGGGCGCACATAAGGTGAAAAGACAATGGAAAAGTCGTCGGAAGAGGAGTTGATGGGAGTACCCATATTTTGCACCTCACCCCATTTACCATTTTTCTGTTCGACATAAAAAATATCTAACCCACCCATTCCAATATGTCCATCAGAAGCGAAGTAGAGTTTGCCATCGGCACTGATATGAGGAAAACCTTCATAGCCAGGGGTATTTACCTGTGGACCTAAGTTGATAGGTTCTTCCCAGTAGCCATCTTGGTCTCTAGTAACTACATAAATATCTTTATTTCCTTGTCCATCGGGTGTTTCGGCAGCGAAGTAAAGTTGGTTTCCATTGCCTCCCATAAAGGGATGTCCTACATTGATATCTTCTCCATCTTCAAATAAGACTACTCTTTCTGGAGTTGACCATTTCCCTCCGAACCATCGACTAAGATATATTTTACAAAAGTCGTCATCGTTGTTTTTGCTGCCACAACTGGTGAAGAACATTTCGGTATAATCTGGATTAAACGTTACGGTTCCTTCATTAAATTCTGTGTTGATTGTATCGCTGATTTGAGAAATGCGATTGAAGCTAAAATCTTTGTTTTGCTTGGCAATAAATATATCGGAATGTTTTTCACCTGTCCAGCCATAAAGGTCTTCTCCTTTTGCTTTATCGCGGGCAGAAGTGAATACGAGTTGGTTATCTTTAAATAAAACGGGAGCGAAGTCGGAAGCTGGTGTATTAATATCCTCCATAGTAAT
>JAHDCM010000216.1 GCA_020629895.1 Bacteroidota bacterium | reverse complement strand
CTAGTCACTACACTTGGGCAACCAGCATAATTAAAAGCACGCGCTAAACTCATCATTCCTTCTCCTCGAATGGGCATCCCAACTCCCGTTTCACAAGCAGTTAATACCGCCATCTCTGCATTAAGTTGCATTCCATATAGCTCGTAACTATATGTAGCTTCATCGGTAAAAAAGATTTGATTTTGCATAGGGTTTTGATCACTTACACAAGCATGTGTATAAAGGTGCAAAATACGCCCTTTTCCTCCTTCGGTTTTAAAGGTATTTTTGTTTGCCTTTTGCTGTAGAAACGCTTGCCCATTAAATAATTTGCAAATATCTAATACGATCTCACTAAACTCAAAGGGGGGTAAAATTTCATTTGTGCAGCCCTTCATTGTTTCAGAGTCGGGAGTACTTACAAACTGTGGTGCAAAACCGATATAATCATAGGTAGGAGGTGAAGCGACGTTTGTTTTTTGCATGAAACTTTCGTACCATAAATTGGCTGAATAAGCATAACTAATGTTACAATCAGTCATCAAATATCTCAAATTACGTGATTTATATTTTGCGGCATTATACTTCATATCTTTTGCAGGCATCTTGCGGATTAATGCCTCGAAAGGAAGATAGCTCAAAGAACCATCGGGTATTATAATTAAGGCTAGTGGGTTATTGGGATTCTTTCTATTCCCTACAACAGGAGCCAATAATTGTTGGTACAAAAAATAAGCATTTTGTGTATATAGGTCATAACCTTCTTCTGATAAATCGGGTTCTTTTATTGCTTGATACATCTGTTTTACTGCTTGTTTAAATGTATCATCATTGGGTATTCGACGAAGGGTAATAGCTTGATTCGTAATAGAAAAAGTATAAATAAAAGAGTCGGTCAAAAAATATTCTACGATTGTTTTATCCTCTAGATTAGTTTGTATTTCATCAATTGTTTTTAGTTGATTTTTTTGATATTCTAAATACTTCGGATAAGCTATTTTCATTTTCTCCTTCAAGCTATCTAATTGGCTTACAAAATAGATAATCGAATCATTAGCAGACTTATTTGCATGTTCCTTTTTTTGAATATCCCAAAAGGAAATTAGTTGTTTTAGGAACATTTCTTTTTGCACTAAACTATCAGGTATATTTGCATTTTGTTTGGCTTCCATTGCAAGGATAGCATTACGCAATACGCTCGATTTGTTACGCTCAATAATTTGGAAAGCTTGTTGTAAATAGCTGTGATCTTGGCGCAATTGATAGAGTTGATAGGTCGCATCTAGCCCTAGTTGATAGATTTCATGTACTACTTCTCCAAAGTCCAATCTTGCTTTATCTGACCTTAGCTCATGTTTTGCAAATTCAATTTGTTGCATTGTTAGTTGCAGTGTTTGGACGGCTGTTTCTAAATCCGCTATTTGCTGTTGAGCCATATATTTTTGATAATAAGTACTGCCTTTTTCATATAAGCTTTCGATTAATCGCGTTTCTATATATTTTAATAATTGTTGATCAAAAGTAGGGTTTTCTTGTAATGTGTGTGGCATAAAAGAATCAACTCCTGCTTGTAGGGATTGTTGATGCATTTCCTGTGCAATTTCCCAAGCTTTATTTTTTGCATGTAGGTGAGCTAAATTTGTATAAAAACGAATTAAATTTCGATTTCGTCCTTCTTTGGTAGGTTTAATAATGGCTATGGCTTTTTGATACCAATTGATTGCCTCATTTACTTGCTCTTTTTCTTTATATATTTCAGCTTTAATGGCACAAGACAAGCCCCATATTTCTTTCTCTTCTGTATCTTCTACTAAGTCAATAGCCTCATCAATTAAATTAGTTGCTTCGTCTAATTCTTTCTTCGCTAAAAGTAGGTTCGCTAAATTTCCTAATGTTTTGGCTCTTCTTTGAGCTTTAAGATGTGGATAATCCAAAATAGTTCGGAAAATCTGTTCTGCCTCATCTACTTTATTCGTCCCCCAATATAACAAGCCTTTATCTTGTTGAGCTATATAATGACGCTGTGTGTCTTGACTTGCTAAATAAAGACTAGCAGCTTTATCCAAATAAAAACCACTCTGTTCTGTGTTAAAAAAGCGGTGTTCCACATTCCCTAATTCATGATAAGCATAAGCCAAGCTACGATTTTCTAAGCTCTTTTTTTCCATTATCTCAATGCCACTTTTCAAACACCATCTAGCCGAGTCTAAATTGTCTCTTTTTTTCACATAAATATATGCCCAATAGTTATAACATCGTCCTATTTCATTGGTAGCTGCTATCGTATCTACTGTTTCTAATATACTAATTGCTTGTTTTAAAGTAGTAGTAGCCTGCTTTATTTTCCCCCACCGCCCATAAACTCGCCCTATTTCTGAAAGGCACTTTCCTACACCTAAGTGGTTTTGTTCTTCCTCAAACAATTGTTGTGCCTTTTCAAAATATATGACACTACTATCCAGTTGTGTCTTATTTCTTGCCATTCCTTCCTTGTATGTTTCTTGAGCCGATATTTCTGCGGCTTCCAAACTCATACCATACAAAATAAAAAAAACAACCAGGCATATATTTACAATTCTCATAAGCACTATTTTGGGGACTTTTACTATTATCTTTTAGGGCGTGTCCCTTCGGGTCGGGCTATCCGCTTATAGTTGTCTTGTAGGGGCGAGGGCTGCTAAACGTCTAGCAGTGTCTTCCTTCGTCAGCCCTGCTAGGCGAAGCATCCCTACGCACCTACTTCGCCAAGCTATCGCTACTATCCCTCACGCGGGGGCGATCCCTTGTGGTCGCCCAATCGAACGATTGACGATTCCAACGGAGCTGCCGTCAGCGTCATCGCTGGTGGTTTGCCCAACAAATTACAGCGGCTAGGCTGATTTACCTTTTCTTTCACACTACACATAAAACATTATTAAATATACCACGTTTACAAAGGGATAACGACTAAACAGTTATTGTTAACTGTTTAGTCGTCAATCGTTATCTTATAACCTGCAATTTAATATTTTTTTCTTTATATTTTGTTTGAAACTTACATAAATAAAATCCATTAGGCAAATTACTCGTATCAAAAACTACTTTATACTGTCCTACTTGCTGTATTTCTTGATGATGTAAACTTTTTACTAGTTGTCCACTCAGATTGAATATATCCAACCTTACAGGGCTGGCTTCACTCAACACGTATTCAAATATTGCTTGTTGATTGGCGGGATTAGGACTAATTTGTAGGAGTTCATTTGTTGCTACAAAGCTATTCCTATCATCATTTTCGTTTTGATCGTTTTCTGTTTTAAAGCTTCCTCTGTTGGTGTTACAACCGTCAATTCTTAGTAAACTATTTCCTTGAATGAGTGTATTATTGAAGCAAGTAATAGTGTTGCCTGCATTAAATTCACTATAAGTATCTAGGTCTACCCCAAAGTTTCTCATTATTATATTATTTTCTACCGCATATAGTAATAAGGTATCAAAATGCATTACATTACTCAAATCTTCATCATATTGACAATAAGTTCCTGTTGAATCAATTCGTGTATATGCAGTATTGGTACGAATAGCACCATTATCATCAAAATAAATATCCGCATAAGTTCCAAAGACACTACCACTTGGAATACCCTGCCTCCAAAAATCAATGGTATTAATGGTATATTCTACATATCCCATTGTGGTAATAGCCGCACACTGGTCAAATCCAGGCATTCCTGTTCCTGGTAAGGTAAGCCCATTTAATTCAAAATAAACTTTTCGATTGGCGTAATCTTTAGTCACTCGACAAGCCCTTAATGGCAAATTATCTTCTCCTATCACGACTCTAGTTAAGGTAATCGGGCTAATTAAACTTCTAGGGTCATACCGTAACCACTCATCTATATTTTCTTCGATAAACACTCTATTGGCAAAGCCATCTCCCAAATTCTGAAAATGTATCCGATATCTTAAACGTTGGCGGCCGCTAATATGTGAATAATTAACTTCTTTCATATTAGGATCAAAAGACTTCCCCACCCGCAACCAAAGCGTATCATTTACTATTAAACTGTCTTTTTCGAGTGTTCCTCCACTTCCCTGCCAATTAGGCCAAGTTTGTGGTTGAATGGAATAAGAGGAAATTGTATTTTTTAGTTGGTACCTAAAAGGAAGTTTGTCTCCTTGCTCTAAGTAAGTACTGTCTCTGGCTTTTAGCTTTACAAAAATATTTTTGGTAGAATCAATATGTCCTGTTTGATCAATATCCCACTTTAAAACTCCTCCACTATTTGCCCCACTAGTGGGCATAGGTATTGCCTCCACAAAATCTACACTGGTGGTATCATATAGAAATCTTACCTCTTGATTTTTTTGTTTTCGATTCCATTCATTATGGCTCAAAATAAAAGTAATGTAGTTATCCATCATTAAGGGGCGGTTGTGTGCTAAATTGAGCCTGCCCGTTCTCATTTTTTGTCTAGGACGTAAATTGGTAGCTACATTCTGAATCACAATGGTCGTATCTGCAAAAATAACAGGTGGTTCCTCTGTTCCATAAATTGGGTTCGCCTCTACCCTCACCACATAAGTACCTGAAGCGTGAAATTCATGTTCGGGCATTTTTTCTTGGCTAAAAGCACCATCTCCAAAGTACCAAAAATAATTGTAGTTGTCTTCGTGAAATTCTTCTGGACATTCAAAATCTACCAATGGTAGATTTACTAATCTGAATCGTAACAGATTATCACTCAGTTGAGTTGTTTTAATTTCAGGATCATTGGTTTGACCCTGTACCCATAAGGTTTGCCCAACTATTAAGGACATGTAAATACTGATAAGGACTAATAGCTTTCTCATTTTATAAATAG
Source organism: Bacteroidota bacterium (assembly GCA_020629895.1). Classification (GTDB taxonomy): domain Bacteria; phylum Bacteroidota; class Bacteroidia; order Chitinophagales; family UBA2359; genus JAHDHP01. Next base: position 1,866 of record JAHDCM010000216.1, on the reverse strand, counting down.
GTTTAGTAACGGTTAAAAAATAAATTATTTTTTCATTTTTACTTAGCCACCTATCGTATCAGTTTCTAAGTCCCAAAGCGGTACTAATACCACCGTAGCAGTATATAGTACCTTTTGGGGTTAGAGCTTGTCTTACCTTATTACCATCAACTTCTTATGTATGACATAATCCTCGGCGTTCATTTGTAATAAATAAGTGCCGGTAGGCAAGTTATTAGCGTCAAAGGTAAATTCGTAGTTGCCTGCATCTTGTTGCTCTTGTTGGACAATGGTGGCTAGATGTTGCCCTGTCAAGCTGTATACACTTATACTCACTGATGCAGCTTCTGATAATTGATAGGCGATATTGGTACGGTTAGAAAAAGGGTTCGGATAAACTGTTATCTCCACATTTTCGATATCTTCCAAAGGTGTTTTGATGTCGGTTTCTACTTCGGTATCTATATCGGTTTTATAACTTCCTCCGCAACCATCTATCACGGCTCGAAAATCACATCCTGCACTTGCCTTAAAATTAGGGAGTAAAAGAATCCGATTACCTGCATCGTAGATCACAGTGGCTCCTGGGATAATTTGATTGGAAGCGGTAATATTATTGGTTACTTCATGATCGGCAGTTCCAAAAATAAGTTGTGTAATTATGTCATTTAATTGGCAATTTGAAAAGGTAATAGATGGTGTTTGAAAATCATCAGGACTAGACCAAACACTCCATCCATTGGTACATTGTACTCTTACTTTATATTCATATTGTCTATTCGCTTGTAATTGATTTAAATTGGTATAATTGGTAAGTGTATTAGGTTTATTAAGCCACGTACTTGTCCCTACCTTCCGATATTGCCAACCATACTGTAAAACTCCACTAATAGGATTACAATTTAATCTCGCAGAAGTACTAGATATATTATTAACAAATATTTGCGAGCTAGTAGGAGGAGGACAAGGTAAAGACTGTGTTGTAAAGGTATCAGTACTTGACCAACCACTCCAAGTACTACCACAACGTACCCGTACTTGAAAGTGATAGGCTGTACTAGGACTTAGGTTTGTAATATTTGTCTGATTGCTACTTGTTGAAGTAGTAAAACTCCAAGTCGAAGAACTTTGTTTCTTATACCGCCAATTATATAAACTAAAGGTTGTATTGGTACATCTTAATGTCGCACTTGTTGTACCTATATTAAGGGCTGTTATTTGATTCAAACTTGGGGCATTACATGGTAATGATTGGGTAGTAAAGCTATCACTACTTGACCAACTACTCCAAGTACTACTGCCACAACGTACCTGTAACTGAAAATGATAAGCCGTGTTAGGACTTAGGTTTGTAATATTTGTCTGATTGCTACTGGTCGAATTTGTATAGGTCCAGATTAAGGAAGTTTGTTTTTTGTATCGCCATCTGTATGAACTGAAGCCTGTATTGGTACATCTTAATGTCGCACTTGTTGTACCTATATTAAGGGCTGTTATTTGATTCAAACTTGGGGCATTACATGGTAATGATTGGGTAGTAAAGCTATCACTACTTGACCAACTACTCCAAGTACTACTGCCACAACGTACCTGTAACTGAAAATGATAAGCCGTGTTAGGACTTAGGTTTGTAATATTTGTCTGATTGCTACTGGTCGAATTTGTATAGGTCCAGATTAAGGAAGTTTGTTTTTTGTATCGCCATCTGTATGAACTGAAGCCTGTATTGGTACATCTTAATGTCGCACTTGTTGTACCTATATTAAGGGCTGTTATTTGATTCAAACTTGGGGCATTACATGGTAATGATTGGGTAGTAAAATTATCTGTTCTAGACCAACCACTCCAACCATTATTACAACGGACTTTTACTTGATATTCATAGGT
>JAHDCM010000215.1:1881-6705 GCA_020629895.1 Bacteroidota bacterium | reverse complement strand
CTACGAGCGTCTTGCGCCAAACATTTCGAATTCTAAAATCAACTCGGAGGCGACTACGCGGATGACGGTGTAAATGGGGATGCTGAAAATCATGCCGGGGATACCTGCAACGGTAGCGGCAACTAGGATCACTAAAAACACTTCGAGGGGATGTGCCTTGATACTGCTGGAAAAAATGTAGGGTTGAAAAAAGGTGTTGTCGAGAAATTGGACGAGGAGAAAGGCAGCCATGATTTTGAGGATCAGTGTCCAAATGGTGCTGGCTTCGACGGCTTGACTGAAGTCGATGGTAGTGGTGATGCCAACAAAGATGCCGAAGGCCATACCGATGAGTGGCCCTACATAGGGAATGATGTTGATAAAGCCTGCGAAGAAACCGATGATGAGGGCGTATTCAATACCGAAGGCAAACATGGCAATGGTGATGATGGTGGCAATGAGAGTGATTTGGATAAGGACACCGATGAAGTAGCGGGTGATGAGGTTGCGGGAGGTGTAGACGACGTGGTCGAAGCTATTGGCGAAGGCGCGAGGTACAAGGTTTTTAGCAAAATTGTAGAGTAGTTTTTCGTCGGTGAGGAAGAAGAAGGAAATAAAAATGATGGAGAATAGGGCGGTGAAGGTGTTTCCTAGAATGCCAAAGGCAGAGCTGAAGATATTGGATACATTGTCTACGCTTACGATGCCTGTAACGGCTTCTCGTAGGTGATCGGCTACTTTCTTATTATCGTTGTTGAGTTGGTATTGTTGTAAGAATTTGTCTACTTCTTCGAGGGGTTTGGATAGGCTTTCGGCAATGGCAAAGAAATCGAGGGAGGCGATGAGGCGCGCTTCTTCGATGATGAGGGGTAGAAAGGTGCGGATGAATAAAAAGATGAGGAGAAAGAAGGAAAATAGCGTAAGAATGCCGCATAGAAAGACGGGAATTCGGAACTTTCCTATGCGAAACTTTAGGAGAAAATTCATGATTGGACGGCCAATCAAGGAAAGGACGGAAGCAAGGATGATGTAGACAATAATGGTACGTAGGAAGTAGAGGCTATATAATAAAAATATAGCCACCATTATCAATACTAGCGTTTTTAGGAGGTTTTTCATAGGATCATGTAGAATGATCTAAATTAGTACTTTCGATTCATCACGGCATCCATATAGTTATTAAGGGTTATTTTTCTTTCTTTCGCAATGTTTAGTGCTTGTATGGCCTGCAAGGCTTTTTGATAGTAGTTATCAATTTCTTTCTCTGCCAGTTCTTTTATGGAGAGTGCGTTATAGATTTTGGTCACTTCTTCTACTTTCTTTTCGGGCATGTCTTCGCCTTCGTGTAACCAAAAATCTAATTGTTGCGCATATTTTCCTTCTGCTAGTTCGAGTGCTTTGAGCAGTAGGAAGGTTTTTTTGTTTCTAATAATATCTCCTCCAACAATTTTACCAAAATCTTCTTGTGCGGCATAAACATCCAATAAATCGTCTTTTAATTGGAAGGCGATACCCGCATTTTTACCGTATTCATACAATTGCTCGGCTTGTTCGGCACTTGCGCCACCTGCCAAGGCCCCTAATCGCAGACTACATCCGAGTAGCACAGAGGTTTTGAGGGTAATCATTTGAATGTAGTCTTCTACCTGCACTTCGTTCATGGTTTCGAAGTTCATATCCATTTGTTGTCCTTCACATACATCTACGGCTACTTGGCTGAAATGACGGTATAAGGCAGGTTGAATTTCGAGGGGACATTTTTCGAGGAATTGGTAGCTTTTGACTAACATCACATCGCCTGAAAGGATGGCACTGGGTAAGCCGTATTTTAAATGTACGGTTTCGCGTCCTCTTCGTAGGGGTGCTTCATCCATGATGTCGTCGTGCATCAGGGTGAAGTTGTGAAAGAACTCGACCGCTACGGCTGGCCAGAACCCTTCTTCTTTGGTACCACCAAACATTTCACTGGCGATGAGGCATAGAAGTGGACGAATACGTTTGCCGCCTACTTCTAGTAGGTAGTTGATGGGGTCGTATAATTCTTGGGGGGAACGTCGAATGAATTCTTGTTGAAGTCGCTCGTTGAAATAGTTATGGAGGTGTTGGGTAGTCATACGTGCATATAATTATAATCTTTCAAAACGCGCTGCAAAAAACGCACAGGTGATCGTTCTACCTCTACGCCAAGTTCGCGGGCGACTTTATTGGCTAGTTCAATCACTACTTTCTTATTTTTCACTTTAATGGCATCAATCAGTACATCGCGAATGATGGCAATGTCGTGATCGTTGAAGTTTCTAACTTCGGGATAAGTAATTTCATAATCTTTTTCTCGTCCTCTAAAAATTACTTCGCCCAAATATACGCGATTATTTACACTTACTACGGTTGTTCCTGCTGCCATATCTCCTAATCGCTGGCCTTTGCCATTGAATAGGATGGCTAAAATGGCGATTCCTCCTAGCGAAGGGAGTGTTTCGACCATGCGAAAGACCCATCGGGTGAGGTAATCGCCCATTGTGACTTGCGTGCCATCTACTTTTACTACTTTTATCCGCATCACTCTTTTGCCGATGCTTTGTCCTTGAAAAAAGACTTCGAAAAAGAGGTGGTAAAATAAAAAAGGTAAGGAGACAAATAACATAAACCAAGAACTCCAATTATCGAACTCCCATACAAAAAGAGATAATAGAAAAGAGGCGACCATAAAGTAGGCAATCCCTATTGTAAAGTCTATAAACGCGGCAATATAACGAATGGCTAAACTGGCTACTTCGTATTCTATATAAACGTTCTGGGCGGTTTCGATGTTAATCTTATTCATGGATGAGCGTTATGGGTATCTCCTTTGTTGGTCATCAAAATGAATGAATGGTTGGGGGAACCTTTACCAGTGGTAAAAATATTGTATTTTAGCAACCAATACAACTATATCCGATGAAAGAGCCTTCCTTTATCAAAGAAAATGCTGAAAAATGGCGATTAATTGAAGAGATGTTGATTGGTAAACAGCGTCCTACCCCTGATGAGGAGGCCGATTTGTTTATACAACTCACCAATGATTTATCTTATGCACGTACTTACTTTGCAAATAGTAATACTGCTCGTTATTTGAATGATTTGACCTTACGGGTGCATCAAAAAATTTATAAGAATAAGAAAGAGAGTAAACGACGCTTGCTCACTTTTTGGTCGGAGGAATTGCCTCAATTGATGTGGGAGTCTCGTTTTCACTTACTTTTTTCATTTCTGTTATTTGCGTTAGCCATTACAATTGGTGCCTTTTCATGTGCCAATGAGGATTCGTATGTCTATGATATGTTGGGGCATCAATATGTAAGTATGACGGATGCGAATATCAAAAAGGGAGATCCAATGGCCGTTTATAAAGATGCTCAAAAAACGGACATGTTTATTGGAATTACCATCAATAATATTCGAGTGTCTTTTCTCACCTTTGTGTATGGTATTTTCTTTTCCTTTGGCACTGCTTATATTTTGCTGCATAATGGTGCCATTTTAGGTGCCTTTCAATATTATTTTCACCAAAAAGGACTATTTCTTACCTCTTTTCTGACGATATGGATACATGGTACGCTTGAAATATCGGCTATTATCATTGCGGGTTGTGCAGGTTTTGTGATGGGTAACAGTATTCTTTTTCCAGGCACCTATTCGCGTTTAGAATCGTTTAAGTATGGGGTCAAAAAGGGTTTAAAAATTATGGTTGGCATCGCTCCTATTTTTGTTGTTGCAGGCTTTTTAGAAGCATTTGTAACACGACTTACTGATATGCCTACTATTTTCAAAGTCTTCATTATTGGTAGCTCTTTGGCTTTTATACTCTGGTATTTTGTATTTTACCCTTACTTAAAATTTGGACGCAAAGTGAGTTTATCTCAATTAACTACCTCTGCTAACTAATTACTTCTCCCAACCAAATTCTACATGTCATATAGCGAAAAAATAGACTTTCAGAAGATTCGTAGCTTTGCCGATTTGTTTAGTGCAACGGTGAGCTTTACTAGTCAAAATACAAAGCTATTAATACGTACTTTAGCGTTTACAACCTTTCCTTTCGTACTACTTGGGTATTTATTATTTAATCCTTTGGTACGAGGCTATTTTCTTGCATGGGGACTGATAAAAGAGAAAAGCACTCGTTTTGGTTATGAAACCCCCTTAGAACGACTTATTCCTGATTTCACCAATGTTTGGGAACTTGTTGCTTTTGCCCTATTTATTATTGGGGCCTTAATGTTGATGAGTACTGTCTTGGTTGTTTTTCGTTGGTATCGTGATGCTGATCAACTGCGTAAGGTATCGGTTAGCCGACTAGTTGGTCAAAGCTTTATCACTGCTGGTAGTTTTTTTCTTGTTACACTATTATTTGTAGGATTAGGCATTGCCCTAGCACTGATTTTTATTGTTCTTTTCGATACCCTGCCTGAGTTAGGCGTATTAATACTGATTCCATTGCTTTTTGTCTTCACTTATATTGTCATTCCTACCTGCCTCTTTTTCACTGTTCGCATGATGGAAAAAACCAACATTATCAACACCTTAAAACGTAGCTTTTATTTACAAAGAGGACATTGGTGGTCGGCAGTTGGTTTATACTTTCTTACCCTCATGATCTGTTACTCGCTAACCATTCCTGTACTAATGCTCTCTTCTGCCTCGGAGTATATTGTTGAATTAATAGCCGTACAACGAATGGAGTTTATGACCCTTTTTCTTATCCTTTATAAGAGTGTTATTTTTATTGTTACGCTTCTTTTTCTAGTGGTAATGATCTGTTTCAATTACTTCAACCTCGTAGAAATGAAGGATGGAAATGGCATG
>JAHDCM010000215.1:0-1781 GCA_020629895.1 Bacteroidota bacterium | reverse complement strand
TAATCTAAATAATACAATACGCGTAAGGACAGGCTATTTAACCCTGGTGAACGCAAGGTTTTTCCAAAATTGTCAAAATAAGTATCCTCCTCAATAGTGGCATAATGTTCCGAGCCATCTGAATCACTTTGATAAATTTGGTTTTTCCAAACTACACTCAACTGGCTGCCAGGGGAAAACACCCACGAATACACAAAATCAACCGTCCAAGCATTGAAGCTATTATTATACTCGCCTTCGAGTGTAGTGGGGGTCAAATAGCCATCATTTTGCAGTAAGTAAAACTTATCATAAACCACCTTCGACCAATAATGCCGCACTCGTAAATTTAATCCCATTACACTTGAGAAAGAGTATTTCCCATTCAATGAATTGGTAACTGTTGGGCGTTTTCTAGCTCCAAAATACACGTCATCATCATCGGAAGTAGTTACAAAACCCACATTAACAGGCGCGTAATTATAGCTACTTGCCAATCGGAAAGACAAACGATCATTTACGCGTACACGAGGAGCGACTCTAAAGTTAAAAGATTTTGCTCCATATAAAGGAGCCAAGAACGCATTGGAGGACATATCAATGGCAAAGGTTTTACGGTAATCGGTAGAAACCCAAAAACCACCATTCCAAGTACGAGATGTTTTATAAAAACGTCCATCTACGCGTGGTTCATAAAAATCTTGTCCTTCTACTGGGCTAGTCCCCGTAAAGATATTAACAGAAGTAAAGCTTTTCGAAAAAGTGGTATTCATCCACGCATTTAGAAATAAGGACTGAAAATCGAATGGCTTATAACGGGTACTATGCGATACATACAAGCCACTATAAAAACCATTGAATTTCGAAAAAGGCTTGTAAATATTGTAATTCATACTAGCCCAGTTCTCCATCTCATTATTATTACGCAAAAAGCCAAAATCACTTTGATCATACTTTGCATCAATCACACTATGTCCCAAGTTCCAAGTTAAGTTGCCACTCGTTTTTCCAAACTCAACATTATGCTTATGCCCCAAGCTTACTCCTTCTTCCTCTTCTTCAAATACTTGACTCAAGGCAGCCGACCCCCCTACCGCATAAGTCTGTTTTTTGTTTGCCCAACGAAAATCTGTTCCTGTCACATTTGCATCTCTAAAACTCCCCTTCCGCCACACATTCGTATTGATCACACTTACATAAGACGCATTTTTTAAGGCTTGATCAAAGACTGTAATATTGTAATTGGTAAGAGGATTGGTCAATATTTTTCGTTGCTCCCCTTCTGCATTTTCTACTGTCGCATACGTATTTCCCGTTACTGCATTCAATACGCCTACCGCTAAATTATTAGGCGTTCTTCCCGACAACTTCGTTCCATTAATCATCTGCACATCCGAGGGGTTTTCGATAATCTCCTCCCCTTCCTCCAATTCATCTTCAACCCCATAAAAATTAAACGGCGCGCCTCCAATACGACGCGAATAAAACAAGCCTACCTTATTAAATAACTCCACACTTTCTGTAAAAAAGGGCCGTCGCTCATTATAGCGCACTTCGAAAGCCGACAAGTTCAAAATCTCATCATCCGACTGCACTTGCCCAAAATCAGGAATGAGAGTCATATCAAGCGTAAAACTCTCATTAATCCCATATTTCACATCCATTCCTCCTCGAATAATCCGTTTACTCGAATTATTATCTGGATTATTTCTATCCCGAAATACATCTACATAAGCAGAAGCATAAGGAGTAATCGACAAACGCAAAGGCGGTTCAATATTTTTTAATTCTTTTAAGGTACC